>CAZIUT010000097.1:0-7081 GCA_964542545.1 uncultured Dysgonomonadaceae bacterium
TTCTCTCCAGTGAATGGAATATTGCTTGGATAAGCATTAACAATAGAGAAAGCTCCAATTTCATTTCTGTAAATATTTCCATTGGCGTTCAGTCTTACTTTGCTTCCCAATTGTTGGTTCAGCACCAATTCTATCCCTGTGTTTTGTCCCTTATCAGCATTCTGATTCACTTCGGCTAGTAGGTTTGAAGAGGATTGGTCTGGTACTTCTGTTATAATCTTAGTTAGAATATCGGTCGACATCCTATGATAGGCTGCACTATAGAGGTATCCTCCATTCCACGATTGTCTAATGCCCAGCTCAACCGATTGTGTAAACTGTGGTTTAAGGTTTGGATTACCCATCGAAAGAATTTCAGGACTTGCGTAAGTTGGAAATGTGCGCAACTCCTTTTCCGATGGTCTATCAACACGTCTGTTGTAAAATGCTGATATTCTGCTGTTGTCGCTAATTAACCAAGTAGCTCTTACACTAGGGAAAGGGTCTATATAATCAAAACCTGTGCTTTCGTATACACTATGATTGGGATCAACCAAGTAGTCAACATTAGCATACTCTAGTCTAAGTCCAGCCTCAAGTTCAAACTTTTTGTGTTCGTAAATGTAAGTTCCGTAAACAGCCGAAAGCCATTCTCTGTACTCTGCGCTGCCCGATAGACCTGTATCAAGTATTGAGTTGTTGCCGGGTTTAAAGTAGATATCATTCGGAAAATTGCGTGCACGTTGCTTTGTTCCTACTTCAAGCCTACCTGTTTTTAAGGGTTTTGAATAATCAACTGTCAAGTCAAATATGTGTTCATCGGCTACTAATCCTGTAGTGTCTGTTCCAATTTTATCAGGATTGTAAAGTTTGTTTTCGAAGTTGAAGACTTCATCTTTTCGTCTGAACGAATAGTTGAACGACGATGTAAGGCTATGTCCAGGTTGATTAAACGAGTGCTTGTGTGTAACGGTAGCAAACAAGGTTTGATTTACTTCGTTTTCATAATATTGCCATAGTCTTATTCTATTACCAGCCGCATTATTATAAGGTATATCACCAAGATCGGTGTATTCGCGATAGTTGAATAACGTAGAGAATGTAAATGTATTTCTCTTATTAGGGTTGTAGTCTACTCCCGCATTTATATTATAAATGGGTTGTTTTCTGTTTTCAAGAAATTGCTGATTCACCACATCGCCATTGGCGTAAGTGCGTTGTGTAAATTCATTCTTCATCATTTGTTTGTGATAGAGCATGTCGGCTTGAACAAAAAAGTTTGTTTTCTCGTGTTTGTAGTTGGCAGAAAACGAAGGGTTCACTTTTGGAGTATAGCTATATTGTTTGCGAATGCCCGATAGATTGGGTTCTTTTTCTGCTAAAGCTCCAACTCCAAGCGTAATACCAGCCTTACCATTCCAACCAAATTCTTGATCTTTTTTAAACACAATATTAATGATGCCCGCCATTCCACTAGCATCGTGTTTTGCTGATGGATTGTTTATAATCTCAACCGTTGCAATTGCAGAAGCGGGAATATTATCGAGACCAGATTGAGATCCCATCCCAGTCATGGCAGTTTGCTTTCCGTCTATCAGAATAGTTACTTTATCGCTACCACGAAGAAATATCTTACCATCTCTATCGATGGTTACTCCAGGTAAATTTTGCATAACCTGCAGAGCCGATCCACCTTGTTGGCTAATGTTATCTTCAATTGCAAAGGTCTTCTTATCCATTGCCGATGAAACCTCCATTCTTGTAGCTGTAACGGTTACTTCATCCAGTTGTGTTGCAGATTCTACCAAAGAGATTGTTCCTAAATCTAGAAAATTATTCAATCTACCAACATGGAAGGGTATAGTTTGCTCAGTAAATCCTATAAATGAAACTTTTACAGAATAGTCTCCTGTGCTAAGGCCCTCAATAGTAAAAATGCCCTTTTCGTTAGTAATTGTTCCTGTCAAAAATGAGTCGTCGCTATCTATAATCACTATATTTACGTAGGGTAACAGCTCTTTTGATTGTTTGTGGCGTACTAGGCCCGAAACAATGGCATCGTTTAATTGTGAAAACGATGAAATAAAAGTAGTCATGAAAATGACTAGTATGAGTAGTTTTTTTAGTTGCATGCTTTTTGTTTTGTTGTTTGGTGGTTAAACAAATTCTAGAGCAGAAAGGTTTGTTTTTATTGATGATTCAAGTTTTAAACTTGTCTCAAATTCAAGTTTATAAAAAAAAGAAGATGTCTAATGTTTTGGTTACCCTTTTTTTCTTAACATATGGTGAAATCTAATTTATTTCATTAATGCTTGCTATTAAGAAAATAAAATATGCGATGCTTGGAAATAACACTAAACGTACAGACATGCTTTACAACGCGAGCCAACTTTTATTTACCATAGCTCCAAAATTGATAGTTAGCTCAGAAGCTCATGATATACAACTCAAAAAGCTTATGGTATATTTGGCTATTATCTCGTATAACTGAAAAAACACAATGATGGATTTGACTTTTATGTCATATTCTTTCAATCTTGCATCGTAAATTTGACTTTTATGTCATATTCTTCCGATTTTGCATCTTAGATTTGAAGAATATCGCATTATTTCTAATACTTCAACAGGCTCAATGACCGTTGATGTGTATGATTGCTGTAGGAGCATAGAATAAAAAAGAAGGTGTCGTTATCAGACACCTTCTTTCTAAGCTTCATGCACTCACTTTCGGAGTTTGAAGTGTTTTTTCTACTTGCTGAAGTTTACTCAGTAGTTATATCCTCAAGTTTAACATTTCTTTCTCTTACAGCTCTACTTTCACAGGTCTTACAGAGTTCTGAAATTCCTTTCTCTTCCCATGATTGTTTTACTGGTCCATTATTTATTTCGTCTCTACCTTTGATATGCTGACAATCTTCAAAGATGTGATATTTGTTCCCTGCTTTTGTCCAATATACATTGTCGTTGTCAAAATTTAGCTTTTTGAGTGTGCTAGTTTGTTCATTAATTTCTTGTGTGTATTGTTCTATAGAAGGAGGGCTGAAATCAGCTCCTGAAATACCTGCTAATAGTAAAGCAACTACAGCTATTGAGCCAGCTATTCCTTTTGTTTTTCCATCAACATCTTTGTTCATGAAAATAAGAATGACTAAAGGTAAAAATGCTAATACACTCATTATAGCACCCAACTGGTTTTGAATGAAAAATCTCACCTTGTCTTTCTTAGAAGCTGGGTCTAATCTGTTTGCTTTTTTCCAAAGCATCGATCCGGTTATGGCTAATATCAATATTACCACAATTGCTCCTATCAGCCAAACAAGGGTTTCATTGCTAATTAATTTAAAAATAGCAAAAAATTCTCCTGCAATGGCAATAATCCAGGCTAATAAAGCAAAGAGTCGTAGTTGCTTTGCTTTCCCCTTGTTTTCAGCACTTGCTTTAAATTCTTTTTGTTCTGTCATAATTCTGTTTTTATGTTACTATTCTTTTTGACATCAAGTTTATATCTAGATACTTCTTGTTAGAGAGGTGAAAAGTTAGGTTCTAATATTATTTATTCAATTCTCTACCCGCGTAGCTATCTAAATACCAAGTCAAGTTGCCTGACGCTGGCTGCACTTTAGCTGCAGGATATTTTTCTTGAGCATTTTCGTTATCTTCAATTATGGCCTTCACAATTTTATCTTTTGGAGCGCCTGTCACCAAGAAAACTACATTTTTTGCCGCATTAATTGTCTGGCCCGATAGGCTGATGCGCATTTGTCTAGTTTGGGGATGTGTAGCCACTACACACATGTTGTGGCTATCCCACAAATTCATTTCATGGGGGAATATAGATGCAGTGTGCCCGTCTTCTCCCATGCCAAGCATGACAACATCAAATTGAGGTACACCATTTATGGTTTCCAGTTCAGTTTGCATTACCTCTTGGTAGCTTCTGGCTTCTTTGTAAGGGTCATTCTCACCTTTTATACGGAATATATTTTCTCTGGGTACAGACACATGATCAAACAGATTGTCTTTGGCTGCTTTGTAATTACTGTCGTCATTGTCGGGCCAAACGCAGCGTTCGTCGCTCCAAAAGAATTTAATTTTACTCCAATCAATATCTTCTGCATGATTGGTGGCCCAATACTTAAATAGCGACTTTGGAGTGTTCCCACCCGAAAGAGCTATTGTTAGGTTTCCTTTTTTAGCTAAAAGGTCTTTCAGCCATAAGGTGAAATCTTTGTTTAAATCGTTTAGATTATCAAATACTTTTGTTTTCATATTAATATATATATAGTTTATAATTCGCAATAAATACCATCGTCTGTCAAGTTTTTACATGGATATCTCCATGTTTGATTCTCGCCTTCGATGAGGTTGTCACTTATTTCAGGTCCCCACGATCCCGCAGGATATCCATATAGGGGGGCTTTATCATCATTTTCCCAATAAGTAAGGATGGGTTGTACAAATTTCCATGTTGCTTCTGAAGCCGGGCCATCCATAAAAAGGGTGTTGTCTCCCAACATGCAGTCCAATATCAATCGTTCGTAAGCTTCAGGTATATAATGGTCGTCGAGGTCAGTGTAGTGGAAGTCCATATTAACAGACTTTACTTCATAACCGCTTCCTGGCATTTTCATGCCCGTTTTAAGTAAAATCCCCTCGTCGGGCTGAATACGCAAGATAAGTTGATTGTCATTATCTTTGTTGTTACAGAAAAGCTGTTGTGGTGAGGGTTTAAAATGGATCACAATTTCGGAAACACGTGTAGGCAATCTCTTTCCTGTGCGAATATAAAAGGGAACACCTGCCCATCGCCAGTTGTCGATGAAGAGCTTCATCGCAAAAAATGTTTCTGTGCGTGACTCTTTATCCACACTTTCTTCCTGACGATATCCCGCAATCACATCGCCTTTTATTTTTGAAGCAGAATATTGACCGCGGATCACATTTCGCCTTAAATCATTTTCAGAAAGAGGATGCAAAGCTTGAAATACTTTCATCTTTTCGTATTTAATAGCTTCGGCGTTTATTTTTGTAGGCGGCTCCATTGCAATTAGTGCTACTAATTGCATAAGATGATTTTGCACCATATCGCGCAAAGCTCCAGCCTCGTCGTAGAATCCACCTCGTCCTTCAACACCTATACTTTCAGCTGCTGTTACCTCAATATGCTGTATGTAGTTTCTGTTCCATAGTGGTTCGTATATACCATTTGCAAATCTGGTTACAATTAAGTTTTGCACTGTTTCCTTACCAAGATAATGATCGATACGATATATCTGGTCGTCATCGAAAAATTCTAAGAGCTTTTTGTTTAAGCTTTGTGCAGACTCAAGGTCGTGTCCAAAAGGCTTTTCAATAACAATTCTACGGAAACCTTTCCTTTGCAGATTCAACCCTTGCCCATATAAATACTTTGGGATTTTGGGGTAAAGATGAGGAGGAGTGGATAAGTAGAATATATAGTTTTTGTCTGTTTTGTGTTCGATATCGATTTCTGATAGTCTCTTTTTAAGTAGATGATACTCTTTGCCATCTCCTGTATCCATACTTAGGTAATATACTTTAGATAAAAACAGTTCTATATCTTTATCACTGGCATCTTTATAGTGTGAAAAGGCTTTGATTCCTTCTTTCATTTTCTTTCTAAAGTCAATGTCACTTATAACACTTCTGCTAACTCCTAAAATAGCAAAGTGTGTTGGTAATAATTTATTTTCGTGTAAATCGAAAATAGCTGGTATGAGCTTCCTGTATGCCAAGTCGCCTGAAGCTCCAAAGATTACCATTACTTGGTTCTCAATATTTTTTAGATTGTTCATTTATAATATTTATGTAGTTTCAAATTCATACAATATACTTAAACATTGCTACTGCAAGAAAAGTTGTAAGAATCTTGTACAAGATACAAAATATATTATAAATAGATGATATTGTGTTGATATGAATAAAAATAAAAACAAATATTTTGCCTAGATAAAGAAATATCAGTATCTTTGCACCTCATTTTTTATTATATAATTAATTACAAACAACATTAGTATGAATAATTACGAAACCGTTTTCATTTTGACTCCCGTTTTGTCTGATGCTCAGATGAAGGAAGCGGTAGAAAAATTCAAAACCCTCCTAACGGACAAAGGGGCCGAAATTATAAACGAAGAAAACTGGGGTATACGCAAACTAGCGTATCCTATTGACAAAAAGTCAACAGGTTTTTACAACATGTTAGAGTTTAGTGCAGATCCATCTGTGATTGCCGATTTAGAAGTGAATATGCGTCGCGATGAGCGCGTTCTTCGTTTCTTAACAACAAAGCATGACAAGTTTTCATTTGAATACTCGGAAAAGAGAAGAAGGAATCGCTCTTCAAAGAATGAGGCAGAACAGTCTGCAAAACCTGAAGTAAAATAATTAAAAAAGGAGGAAATAAAAATAATGGCTAAACAATCAGAAATAAGATACTTAACGCCTGTTTCAGTTGATGTTAAAAAGAAAAAGTATTGTCGTTTTCAAAAAAACGGTATTAAATACATCGATTATAAAGATCCAGAGTTTTTGAAGAAATTCTTGAACGAACAAGGTAAAATATTACCTCGTCGTATCACAGGTACATCACTGAAATTTCAACGTCGTATTGCGCAAGCGGTAAAAAGAGCTCGTCATTTAGCTTTGCTTCCATACGTAACCGATTTAATGAAATAAATAATAGGAGGAAAAACAATGGAAGTAATATTAAAAGAAGATATAGTAAATTTAGGCTACAAAGACGACATTGTGGATGTTAAGAGAGGATATGCAAGAAACTTTCTAATACCACAAGGAAAAGCTATTATGGCTTCTGAGTCTGCAAAAAAAGTTATTGCTGAAAACAACAGACAACGTGCTCATAAATTAGAGCAGTTGAAAAATGAAGCAGAAGCATTCGCTAAAACAATGGAAGGTACTACACTAACTATTGGAGCCAAAACTAGTTCAACTGGAACTATATTTGGTTCTGTAACAAATATTCAGTTAGCTGAAGAATTAGCTAAGAAAGGCTTTGAAGTAGACCGTAAGTTTATTTTGATTAAAGATCAAGTGAAAGAAGTTGGTACATATACTGCAA
>CAZIUT010000098.1:0-7068 GCA_964542545.1 uncultured Dysgonomonadaceae bacterium
TCAAGATTATGAAAGATACAACCATTCATGTAGAATCTATTTTAGGCAAAGTAGAGGGTATTGACGCGGAAGAGGGCCAAGAAATTTATGACCTTATCATAAAAGCTTTTTTTCAAAGCAAAAGAGTAATTCTTGCATTCGATAATATGGAAGTGATTTCCGAAAGTTTCCTGGAGTATGCTATAGGCCAATTGTATAAGAATTACTCTCACGCCGAGATTAAGAAAAATATGCGTATCGACAACATACCGTTTTCTGGAAAAGTAGCTTTGAAGAGGATTGTGGACAAGGCAAGGGAAAACTATTAAACCCATAAATCCTACTTTTTATATAAACCTTTGTACTATTAAGAACCGTTTAAGAGACATAACTTAAACACCACTATGCTATGGGAGTATTGAAAAAACAACAAGCACTATCTACTGTAAATATGATAGCAGTATTGCTTACTATTAGTATCAACTACTATTCGCAAATACACGGCATCAATGGAAACAGAGTGGGTGAAATAAGTGCCAAATACAGCAATCTGTTTACTCCTGCTGGATATGCATTTGCTATTTGGGGCATTATATTCATAGCACTATTCATATTTGCAGCATATCAAATGTATTGCACAATTATACGCAAACAAACATTTGACTTTATAAGTCAGGCTGGGCTCTGGTTTACATTAGCCACTCTATTCACAGGACTATGGGTTATAGTGTGGCTATATGATTACACATTTGTGTCAATATTCTTTATGTTAGTAATACTCTTTTCGCTAATGAAAATTGTCGTGAACACCAATATGGAGCGATGGCGTGCTCCTGCAAAAACAATTATGTTTGGCTGGTGGCCCATATCCATCTTTGCAGGATGGATTGCTGTGGCAACTATTGCTAATATTTCTGCTTATTTGTCTAAAATTGGATGGCAAGGAGGGCCGCTTTCGGCCACAAATTGGACAATAGTAATGATAGCAATTGCTACACTACTAAATATAATCTTGATTTATACACGTGGCATGCGCGAATTTGGATTAGTGGGTATATGGGCTTTGTATGCTATTTATGTGCGCCATCAAAGCAATTACGAGTCGATAGCCATTGCAGCACTAGTGGGTGCAGTACTTATCTTAATATTTGCATTTTCACATGCATTTATTAATAGGAAGATCAATCCATTCTATGGAAAGTATTTTAGATAAAAAGAGCTATCTCTAGTAGTAACATAATAAAAAAAACAGTTTCCTTTTTAAAATCCACAATCGTAGATTTTAAATTTAACGCTTGTTTCTTAAATCTTGAGTCGTAGATTCGACATTCAACGCTTGTTTTTTGAATCTTGAGGCGTAGATTCAACATTCAACGCTTGATTTTCAAATCTTGAGTCGTAGATTCAACATTCAACGCTTAATTTTCCAATCTTGCATCGTAGATTTAACAATTAACCCTTATTTTTCAAATCTTGCATCGTGGATTTGAGATTCATGGCATTATTTTTGAATATTCTGATGTGTAAAGAGCTATCTACTAGCAGCAACATAATACAAGAGCAAATACAACGTTGTAGAAGTATTTGTCCTTGTAATTACAGAAAAGACCTTTGTATGTTGTTTTGCTCTCTAAGCAAAAAAGATCAACAAGTTGTTCACAAAAAGATAGATGCAAAACAAGGCTACCACAAGTATGCCTATATCAAACACCTTAGCTCGTAGTAGCTTTCTACCAAACAACACTAGTAAAAGTGTTGACAATGCTCCTGTAATGGCTATGCCCGTATATAAAACCCATTCACTATCAGGTTTTTTTATTCTTAATTGCCATTCAACAAAGGCATATAGCAATGCAATAGCAGTATAAATAGAAAGTCTGTAATTGGCTTTATAGCCCGTAACGTAATCCTCTCTTCTAATATAATAATTATCGCCGTATGAAAATTTCATGTTTGTATATTTTAATCACAATATAAGCTTTTGTGGAAAGATATAAAAATGTTTGTCATCAAAACAAAGAAACATCGTATATCCTATAAAGCTTCTCTATATATATAACAAAGATATTAAAAAAAGCAGATACTAATAAACTATTGTGAATAGTTCGCATACATTTTCTAGATATAACAATTTGTAATAGCACTTAAAAAGGGCTCAATACATTTCTAACTTCAAGCAAAATGAAAAATAATTCAGACATAGAAAAAATCAACTACAATAATTAAAGAGCTTGTAGGGGGTTGACACTAAAATATTGAGTTTGAATATAAAAAACACCGTATATTACAATAGTACAAGTATACAGTAGTTTGTTTATTTACTTTTCTAACAATAAATCAACACTTATAGGGTAATGGTCTGATAAATAATCAACCTCTCCCTTATTAAATATAAATGCATCTACTACTTTATCCATTAAATGGATAGGCATAAAAATATAGTCAATACGTTCTTGATTTTTTGCTCTTACAGCTTTATGTTTCGAAACACTCATGAGTATTGGTGTAGGAAAAGTAGCTCTTTTATGGGGTGCTACATATTCGCGACAAACATCTACCATAGGGTAAGCCAAAAAACAAGCTATAGTTGAAAAATCAATTCTGCCTTCAATCAAATTCTTATTATCTTTCTCTCCGGGCTTGTATAATAAACCTTTGGCATCCATATAATCGGCATCTATGGGTGAGTGTGCATTCATATCGCCCATTAATAAAAAGTTTTCTAAACCTTCTTTTTCAATATAATCAACAATAAACTTCGCCTCGTTATGTCTGTTTTTTGCATTAGATGGATTTAATGTGTTACCAAAAAATCGAGCCCATATGTTTCAACATGCAAAAGTCCATGCCCACAATTTTCAACAATTTTATTTTTCACAACAATAGGCTTCTTCGAAGTTAAACCAACTGGATAGCCATCTTCTTTTACAATAACTGCATAGCTGTGTCCCCATTCTTTTGCAAGTTCACTTAAACTTTCTTGGGTAAAACCACAAAGCTCTTGCATTGCCAGCACTTCTGGATTTCTATCTTTAATCCAGTCAACAAACCGTTCTTGCCTTTCAATGTCTTTGCCCCAATCAAAACCATTAAAGATATTGTACGATATGATTTGAACCTTCTCCACATTAGGCTTCCAATATCTCTCTAACGCTTGAATATCTCTTTGAGCATAGCTCGAAAAAAGAAATACCAAGCTAAATGTAATTGCAAATAAAACTCTTTTTTTCATACTGTTTATAATGTTTTTTTAATTAATTCAGAGTTGCAATCATTTTGAAAACTGCTAAATCATGGTTTGTTATATAAATCATAATAACTTATATACTCCTCCGGGCAATGGCTTTACTATATTTTTCATTTCCAACTCTAGCAGAGTGAAAAACAATTCAGAGACAGGCACATTCAATTCAATGGCAAGCATATTCACATGTTTTGGCTCCATATTATTTAAAGCATTAAACACGCGCTCTTCGGTTTCGGTCAATTGCAAGAAAAGTTCTTTCTGCCTAGGTTGTGGCTTCGTGGCATCGTCCCACCCCATATGGTCTGTAAATCCTTTTAGGTCTTGCATCAAAATAGCCCTATCTGACGCAATGAGTCTATTACAACCAACTGAGGCAGCATCTGTAACCCTTCCGGGCACAGCAAACACTTCGCGATAGTAAGAGTTGGCTATTTCAGCTGTAATGAGCGAGCCTCCTTTACTTGACGACTCAATTACCACCAAGGCATCTGCCAACCCGGCAACAATTCGGTTGCGACGCACAAAGTTAAATCGCTCAGGTTGTGTACCACTTGGGAACTCTGTAACCAATGCACCAGCATCAAGCATATCTATGGCTGTTTTGCGATGCATTGCAGGATATATTCTATCTAACCCATGAGCCAAAACTGCAGCCGTGGGAACACCGTTTTCTAATGCTGCCCTATGAGCACATATATCAATACCATAGGCCAAGCCACTCACCACTATTATATCAGAAAACTTGGCCGAAAGGTCTTTTACAAACTGATTGCAAACCTCGTATCCTTGGGGTGAAGCATTGCGTGTACCCACAATACTCACCACTTTTTTATAATTCAAATTGCTATTCCCTTTCACATAAAGCAAAATAGGGGCATCTACACAATGTGTAAGCCGTTCGGGATAGTCTGAAGAGGTGAAAAACAAGAGCTCTAAATTGTTTTTAGATACAAAAGCCAACTCCTCTTCAGCTTTACGGAGCACCTCAATACTTTTTATTTCATTAATCAACCGATAAGATATGCCTTGAATCTTTTCAAGATTGCGAGTTGGCTCTTTAAATATTTGTTCTTCATCGCCCACAATTTGCATGAGGTTGCGAGCAAGTGCAACACCCACACCCGTAATATGTGTTAGTGCAATTTGATATAGTGTTTTATCAGTAACAAACGTTGACATGGCTGCTAATATTTAGTTGCGTGTTAATCATCTACCTATACTATCTAAAGGTATCGCAATGCAAGGTTAAACTACTGCATCTTTCACAGCTAACACTAACTATTTATAAAGTTGTGAATTAATTATTACAAATATACAAATGATTATTAACTAAAAAAGAGAGAATGTGAAATTAAAAGTGCTTTCGAACTAAAGTTGCTTAGAGACTGTTATTTATAGAGGTAACCAATGAAATCGGAAATCTCTGAATAAGCGTTGCCTCAAAATATTTACCGAACTAACAGCATATAAAATTATGAAACCATACATATTACTTTTGATACTTTCTATTTTTAATAGTCTAGGATTCTCTCAAACAAATATAAATGAGAAACCTAAATTGGTTGTCGGTATTGTTGTTGATCAAATGAGAAACGACTACATCGACAGATTTTGGAACAAATACGGCGACAATGGTTTTAAGCGACTTGTTAATGATGGATATCGCTTTAAGAACGGACACTTTAATTATGTCCCCACCTATACAGGCCCTGGTCATGCATCGGTTTACACTGGCACTACACCTGCCATACATGGCATAGTTGGTAACAACTGGTATGATAAAACACTTAACACATCTGTTTATTGTGCAGAAGATGCAGCCGCTGAATCTGTGGGCACATTAGATGATGCCGGAAAAATGTCGCCCAGCCGAATGAGCGTTACTACCATTGCTGACGAAAATAGATTGGCTACCCAAATGCGTGGCAAAACAATTGGCATAGCCCTAAAAGACAGAGGCGCCATTCTCCCTGCCGGGCACACTGCCAATGCAGCGTATTGGTTTCATGGCAAAGACGAGGGACGCTGGATTAGTAGCAACTTCTATATGGAGAGCTTGCCACAGTGGGTAGTTGACTTTAACAACTCTGGCACTGCAGAATCTTACTTTAAAACATGGAGTACCCTCTACCCCATCGAAACCTACATAGAAAGTGGCGAAGATATGAATAAGTTTGAAGGTGGATTTAAAGGAAAAGAGACAGCCACTTTCCCTTACGATTTACAGAAGCTGAGAGCTGACAATAATAACTTCGAACTTCTAAAAGCAGTAGCATTTGGCAATGACCTCACAACCGATTTTGCAATAGCTGCTATTGAAGGAGAGAATTTGGGACAACATGACGATACTGATTTCATGACACTTAGTTATTCAAGCACAGACTATGTTGGACATAACTTTGGTGTGAATTCAAAAGAGATACAAGATACTTACCTAAGATTGGATAAGAACATAGCCGAGCTGCTACAATATTTAGATACTACAGTGGGCAAAGATGAATACATTATATTTCTCACTGCCGACCATGCAGCTGTGGATGTTCCTGCCTATTTGGACTCGTTGAGAATACCTGCAGGCTATTTTGATAGTAGAGGTTTTAGAGGCAAAATCGATAGCTTGGTTCAGAAAGAGTTTGGCAATAAAGAGTTAATTAGAAATATCTCCAACAATCAACTATTCTTCAATCATCAGCTATTGAATGAAATGAACATTGATATAGATGGTTTTCAACAAAAGCTAACCAATTATATAATGATGCAAGACAATATTCAACGTGTGTATACTCGCAATCAAATAGTAAATGGTGCTTTTACTAAAGGAATGGACGCCCTCATTAAAAACGGATTTAACCACAAACGAAGTGGTGATTTGATTTATGTGTTAGACCCAGCCTTTATCTCCTACTCTCACACTGGCAGTACACATGGCAGTTCATTTATGTATGACACCCACGTGCCCATGCTGTTTTATGGCAAGGGAGTAAAGAGTGGTAGCTCATCGCGCAGAAGCGAGATTGTGGATATTGCTCCTACGATTGCTATTATGTTGGGTATTTCATTTCCTAGTGGTGCAACGGGCGAGCCTTTGTATTGGATGTTGGATGAGTAGAGAGTTAATAGTTGAAAATTAAAAGTTGACCTAACAATTAAGAATTGTGTCTTGTCAAGATGATTTGTGGTGCTAAGCATATCAAAACGTGGTCATCTCTAGGTGGATGTGCTTCAAAATCCTTTAGATTTTAAATTTGTCGAATGTAGAAAATAACTACAGTGTCTTTTTTTAGGAAGAGGCTTCGACAGGCTCAGCCACCGTTGTTTTTTGGCAGTCAATCTCAAATATCATTGTTTGCTAAGCATATTAAACCATAGTCACTAATGTTCAAATTCAGCATTTCAATTTTTAACTCTTAACTCTTAATTATATATATTCCTTAAAGGCCTCATCAAAAATAGTTGGTTGCGACAATACGCCATCAATCAAACACACTACATCTATTTTTCCTTTTGCACAAAGTTTATTATCCGACATACGGATAATCTTTTGATGGAATTCATAGATGGGTCCTCTCTTTTTAAGAGAAACAGTACATTTAAACTTATCCATACCAATCAATGGTACTTTGTATCTAATTTCTACACGTGACACCACTGTGTCAATACCTTTTTGGTGTAGTTCAAAGAAGTTGAGCCCTACTTGCTCTAAAAACTCGTGACGAGTAACCTCAAAGTAATGCTGATAATTAGCATTGTTTACATGACCTTGAGCATCGCACTCGTAATCACGTACTTTCATTTCGTATTCAAATATTACTGATTTCATAATAGTTTACTCCCCACCCTTA
>CAZIUT010000099.1:0-7065 GCA_964542545.1 uncultured Dysgonomonadaceae bacterium
TACGCAATATATTATCACGCGAAGGTGTTTTAATGAAAAAACACTTATTGGGTGGTGTAGCAAAAGGTGCATTTACTGAAGAAGAAGCTAACCGCAGATACGAAGAGTGGGCAGCTAATAAAAACAAAGACATTGAAACAGTAAAAAGCGAAGAGCAAGAAAAACAACGTGCAGAAGACAAAGCTCGTTTAGATGCTGAGAAAAAAGCAAATCAAGCACGCGCTGACGAATTGGCTAAGAAAAAAGCTGATGAGATAGCTGCACTTGAAGCTAAGAAGGCTGAAAAGGCTGCTGAGAAAGCTGCCGCTGAAGCCGCAAAAGCTCCTGCAAAAGATGAAGCTCCTGCTGAACCAGCAAAAGAAGAAAAAGCTGAGTAAGCATTTTTTCGTACAATGATAAACCCTTTGGGGTTTCTATATGATAAATAAAAAAGCAGTAAGTTGTAAAACTTACTGCTTTTTTTATGCTTGTACTTTGAAAGGATTTATACGTTCGTATAGTTGAAGTATTGACTCTGTATTAGCCAATCTGCACAAACATGGAAAATCTATTGCAAAGTACTACTTATAAAGTTTTTCTTTCAACATTGCAACAGTTGGGTCTGTAATATAGTCATCGTAATCCATCATTTTATCTATTATACCATTTGGAGTCAACTCAATGATGCGGTTGGCAACTGTTTGAATAAACTCATGGTCATGGCTAGAGAATAGTACATTGCCTTTGAAAGTAATCAAAGTGTTGTTGAATGCTTGAATAGACTCTAGGTCGAGGTGATTGGTTGGAGTGTCTAATATTAAAGTATTCGGATCTTTCAACATCATGCGCGATATCATGCAGCGCATCATTTCTCCACCCGATAAGACGCTCACTTTTTTTGCCAGCTCGTCATTAGCAAAGAGCATTCGTCCAAGGAAACCTTTTAGATAAATTTCGTTGGTATCTTGTGAGAACTGGCTCAGCCAATCAATTAAATTTAGGTCTGAATCAAAATATTGAGCATTGTCTAGCGGTAGATATGCAGTAGTAATGGTTTGCCCCCATTGGTAGGTGCCCGCATCTGCTTTCTCTTCGCCATTTATTATCTCAAATAGCGCAGTCATTGCACGCGGATCTCTGCTAATAAATACAATTTTATCTTCTTTCTCAACGTTTATGTTCAGGTCTTGAAACAGAATTTGTCCATCAATGCTTTTGGTGAGTCCCTTTATTTCTAAAATCTGATTACCAGGCTCTCTATTCGGAGTGAAAATAATCCCTGGGTAGCGACGCGACGAAGGTTTGATATCTTCAATATTTAATCGTTCAATCATCTTCTTGCGGCTAGTTGTCTGTTTAGACTTGGCCACGTTGGCACTAAAACGACGAATAAACTCTTCTAGCTCTTTTTTCTTCTCTTCTGCTTTTTTGTTTTGTTGTTGCTGTTGGCGCAGTGCTAGTTGGCTCGACTCGTACCAGAAACTATAGTTACCTGTAAACATCTGCAACTTACCAAAATCGATATCTACAGTATGTGTACAAACAGAGTCTAAGAAGTGACGATCGTGACTTACAATTAATATTGTATGCTCAGAATTTGAAAGATAATTCTTTAACCATTCTATGGTTTCAAGGTCAAGATCGTTGGTAGGCTCATCTAAAAGTAGGTTGTCGGGCTGTCCGAAGAGAGCCCTAGCCAATAATACACGCACCTTTTGCTTGCCACTTAAATCTTTCATTAGGCTGTAGTGCACATCTTCTTTAACACCCAATCCGCTCAATAGGTTGGCTGCATCGCTTTCTGCATTCCAACCCTCCATTTCTGCAAATCTTCCTTCAAGTTCAGATACACGAATACCGTCTTCGTCGTCAAAGTCGGGCTTTGCGTATATTGCATCCTTTTCGCTCATTATTTCCCATAGTGTAGTATGTCCCATCAACACAGTGTCGAGTACCGTATAATCATCAAATGCAAAGTGGTCTTGACTCAACACCGACAGTCGTTCGCCAGAACCCAGTGACACATTACCTCTTGTAGGATCTATTTGTTTGCTTATAACGCGGAGGAAGGTGGACTTTCCCGCTCCATTTGCGCCAATTATTCCATAGCAATTGCCTGGATGAAATTGCATGTTTACATCTTGAAAAAGAACTCTTTTGCCGAACTGAACGTCCAGATTACTTACTGTTATCATATATATATAATCTCCTTTTTTTTTGATTGAATCGGCAAAGATACGAAAATTCGGCAAAACTCTATGTAGGTGAATGTGAGCAATATTAGAACAATCTGTTTTGAAGTTAAAAAAGCTTTGCTTTTGATGTGTTTTTAAGTAATTTGCACAGAGCCTTGCATGTAGTAGTTTATAATACACTCATTGGAGCAATTATTCAATTGTGTCAGCTTATACTCACTCGCATCTTTTGAGCCTCCCTATCTTCCTCTGTCTAACAATACAATGCCATATTTATCTTTTATAAATTGAAAGTAATAATAGAGACGGTAGTTGAGTTCGAGACCATAGTCTTCCATACGGCTATAATTAATTTCTGTTTCATAAAATCCACCATACCGTAAAGGGTTTCGATGACGCATATTCCACTCTATAACATATTGCCTATTCCAGTTCTCATAATATTGTTGAGAGTAAAAATGAGCAGACGGTTTACTGGCTAAATATGATTCGTAGCCCCCATCAAGCACAATTAATGTGTACTGAGTGCTATCTTTATCGATAATCATTTCTACTTTTTGCTTTTGTGTTGTACTAGGTTTTCTTACACTGCACGATGCGAATGAAAATGTTGTCAATAAAATAGCAATAGTTATAAAATAGAAGAATGAAAAACAGTTTCTACAGAATTCTCTATAGAGTGAATTTAATTTTTTCATGAGGTCGTCCCGTTAAAATGTTTTTTGATGACAATAAAGATAAATCCAAACAACTTGATATTGAAAAAAATAAGCTTTATCATCGTGTAAGTTATATAGAAGATAAAAACAAGAGTAAAACTCTTTGGCTGTTCTACAACATTTTTTCTTCTTAATTAGCTTGTGTTTTTTCTTGAGGTAAAACCTCATTCAATTTTTCTCCTCCTTTGATTCCAAAATCCAATGTTCTGATTGGGAAAGGAATCATGATGCCTTCATTATCAAATGCTTTTTTGATTGCTATAATTGCTTTGCTTTGACTTTTCAGAAAATCTAGTTGACTTTTAAATTCTACCCAAATCATAATTCTAAAATCAATAGAACTAGCACCAAAAGCCAGATAAACAAGATCGATATCTTTATTTCCAATGATATTAGGTGTGTTTTTCACCGATTTAATTGCAATTTCTCTTACACGCTCCAAGTCTTCGCCATAAGATACACCTACATTTAGGTCTATTCTTTTATAAATGTTTTCAGAGTCGTTTATCAAAGGATTTTGAAACAACATCTTGTTAGGAATAATCACTTCTTGTCCTTGAAAAGAAGTAATTTCTGTTGTACGAATTCCAATACGTCTTATAATACCACTGTGCCCTTCGCAATGAATTACTTGTCCAATTTTAAATGGACGTCTAACTGCCATGAAAAATCCAGCTATAAAATTTGTAGCAATGTCTTGGAATGCAAAACCAAGTGCCAAGCCAATTATACCTGCTCCAGCAAGTAATGAAGTAACTGTTTTATCGAGATTTAATAAGCCTAGTGCTACAAAAGAACCAATTGTTAGAACAGTTATATATATAACTTTTGAAATTAATGAAGAAAGAGATTTATTATTAAAGGTTCTATCAAATAGTTTATTGCTTAGTTTTCTGATTAATTTACCAACAAAAATAAATGCAAAGAGAATTACAATTGCAAGTAAAAAATTGGGTAACATCTTAACCAATTGCTCACTCCACCCAATTAATTTCTCAATAATGATATTATAATATTTTCTAACTTCCATAGTGCGCTCTTTATTGTACTAACAAATAACTATCAAGTAGTGTTTATTTTATTTAATACAAAGGCCTATTTATTAGAGGATATAGTTGCTGAGCTTCGCTCTCTTAGTATAGAAGAAGGGGGTGAAAGTGCAGTTACTAATCTTCGGTTCTTGGGAGGCCGGAGCGGATAGGAGTTTTATCTTTACGCATTTGCTGCGCCTGCAAACTCCTTGATATGGTTTATATTTGATGGAGTTTAACGGTCCAGCATCTGCGCAAAGCTAAAACGTGAATTATACGGGATAAGCATCTTAGCCTATCACTTCATCCATCAATTCATTCAGCTCAACTTTTATTTTGCCAAATTTATCTCTATGAAACTCTTTGCCTGATAGCCATGCTTTTTTTGGTAATTGGTCTATATCTAGCTCCCAATCTTCTATTTTGTTTATTGGAACGTGAAAGCTGAAAACCCTATCTTGATAAGTAATCTCTACCTCAATTGTTGCCTTATCTGTTATTTCGATATCATCTTCAGATGGTTCAACCATTGATAAATAATACTCAAACGGCCTCCATGTATCATCTGCCCTCATTATATCTCCAGCCTTGTCTTTGGTCTGTTTGCTGTATTTGTAATAGGGTATATAATATACATTTAGAGGCAGCTCTTTGGGTCTGTTTTTGATAATAAAAGAGAGAAATTTATCTTTCATCTCATAAAACTCTATTTTATCTTCCATATACCAATCGCCTTCTTTCATTAAATAGTCCGTTTGGTCTAGAAGTGTAAGCAGCTTAAACCATTTGTCTGTCATCTCATTACTCATATTGAATTGTTTTTTTATCTGTTGTATTATTCTAGTTGCTAGTTTCATAATTTTATTTAGGGCAAATATACAAAAAATGTTGTTGTAGAATGAATAGTGTAGAGTCTCTTTATTACTTACTGTATCTTTTTAGAAATATATTTGAATAAAGATAAGGATAATTTATGAAAACTAAACTTTTTGGGCATTGAAATATGATAATATTACAATACTGTTTCTTTGACTGGTTCGGAAACCCTCTATTTTTATAAACTCAGACGACCCTTCTTTGTTGAGCTAAGGAGTAACAATTTTTTTTGGGGGGATCCATTTCGATATTGTAGAAACATAAAACACCACCATGAAAATATGATTATAAAAAAGAGAAAGTTTCTAAAATGGGCTTTTAGTTTCATTTTATAAGTTAACTTTGTTGAAAAGTTCTGAGCTAAAATAATCTGCAAGATAGAATCAGATAAAATATAAGTATTAAAAGCATTTTTATGAAAAAGGCAGTTTTTTTTATTTCAATTTCAATCTTCATGTTTTCTTGCTATTCTCAGAAGCAGGGAAAAAGGGATATTATTATTGATGAAACTAACAAAAATGAAATAGTTGAGCAAACAATCGAAATAGATAGTGTGTGGGCAGGACATCCGGTTGGTTTTTGTTTGTATACTAATGCTCCCCGTCAGTACATAGCTTATTATAATGCTAATAGGAATATGGTTGTTGGTCAGCGCAATTTGAATGAAGATAAGTTCCAACTTCACACAATGAAGCCTACTGCTCGTAAAACATCGGGCGGAACAAGCACCGTGTTAGATTGGGATAGCCATAATTATGTTACCCTCAGCATCGACAAAGATGGCTTTATTCATCTTTCTGGCAATGTTCATGCTCATCCTCTCACCTATTTCCGAAGTACTATACCCCATGATATTTCGACGTTGGAGCAAATATTTGAAATGGTGGGAGTTGAAGAAAACAGAACTACCTACCCGAATTTTATGCTAACAGACAACGATGACTTACTCTATCATTATCGAAATGGAGGAAGTGGTAATGGTAACGAGGTTTATAACATCTATTCTACCGAAACCAAACAATGGTTGCGATTGTTGGATACATCGCTTACCGACGGTGAGGGTTTAATGAACGCTTATCAAACCCAACCAAAAATTTTGGCTGACGGATGGTATCACATGTATTGGGTTTGGCGTGATACACCAGACTGCTCTACCAATCACGACCTCTCTTATATGAAAAGCCCCGACTTGAAAAACTGGTTTAATGCTTTTGGTGAACACGTTGAGTTGCCTGCCACTTTTAGTCAAAAACATTTGATTGTTGATCCAATTCCTGTAAAAGGAGGTATTATTAATTTGGCTGCAAAACTTTGCTTAGATGATAATAACAAACCTGTATTTGTTTATCATAAGTATGATTCAAAAGGATATATACAGCTTTATGTAGCTGAAACAAATAACGGTAAATGGAACTATAAACAAATTACAGACTGGGATTATCGTTGGGAGTTTTCAGGTAGTGGGAGTATTAACTTTGATATTACTATTGATAGCTTCAACAAGCGGCAAGATGGTTTTTATGAAGTAAGTTATAGTCATATTAAATATGGTAAAGGGACACTTTTATTGAATGATAATTTCGAAAACTGTGGGGAAGTGATAAAACCCACAGATTTTGCTTCAAATCTACAAATTGAAGGTGAGTTTCCTGGATTGAATATTAGAACAGCAGAAGATATTGGGAAGATAAACAATATGGACGAAAGATATATTTTGAAGTGGGAAACTTTGAAAGCAAACCGCGACCAACCCTATCCAAAACCATGGCCAAGTGCTAGTAAACTATATTTATATAGATTGAAAAAGAATAGTTTGAAGTAGAAGTATTATATAATACACAGTTCAAGTATATTGTTTGCTTTTTCTATGAAATCTACGGCTCAAGATTTGAGAAATAAGCCTTAAACTTCAAATCTACGGCTCAAGATTTGAGAAACAAGCGTTGAATTTCAAATCTACGGCTCAATATTTGAAAAACAAGCGTTGAATTTCAAATCTACGACTCAAGATTTGAGAAACAAGCCTTAAACTTCAAATCTACGGCTCAAGATTTGAAGAATATGCGTTAAACTCCCAATCTTTTTGTGTGGTAGCGGAGAGTATGATATTAAAACAGTACCGCTAACATTGTTTTCTGTGTACATCAAAAGCTCTTTTAAGGAGCTTGAGCGAGACTGTGGCACTATGGATAAGCGGGATAGCCAAGAACAAAAAATGGATTGTCTATTTAATAAACAATCCATTTTTCATCTCTTAATTCAAAG
>CAZIUT010000100.1:0-3075 GCA_964542545.1 uncultured Dysgonomonadaceae bacterium
TCCAATATAGTTAGCTTAAATATATTCTTCATATTGTCTTTGTTGCAATCAAATACTATTTATCTCTACAGTCTGTGTGTTACTCTTTCCATCATGGCAGGTTTCCATGTAGAGAATGTTCCATTTATAATATGTTTGCGTGCTTCTTTTACCAACCAAAGATAGAATGCAAGGTTGTGAACAGAAGCTATTTGTAAACCTAAAATTTCATTGGCATTGAGCAGATGGCGCAAATAAGCTTTGCTGTAGATAGTGTCCACAACAGATGCACCATCTTCTTCAATAGGCGAAAAGTCGTCTTTCCATCGAGCATTTCGCATGTTTAAAATTCCATCTCTGGTAAAGATACGACCATTTCTGCCATCACGAGTAGGCATAATGCAATCAAACATATCCACTCCGCGCTCTATACCTTCTAGCAAATCGGCAGGAGTCCCAACTCCCATCAAGTAGCGGGGTTTATTTTTTGGCAATATTTCGTTTACTATCTCAATCATTTCCATCATTTTTTCCTTGGGCTCGCCCACTGCCAAACCACCAATAGCATTGCCATCAGCTTCTTTAGAAGCAACATTTTCGGCAGCGCGTTTTCTAAGATCGGGATATACACATCCTTGTACTATAGGGAAGAGTGATTGATTGAAGCCATAAGGGCTTTCAGTTTCGCCAAAGCGATTAATACAACGGTCGAGCCAGCGCTCTGTTAGCTCTAATGACTTTTTTGCGTAAGTATAGTCGGCATCACCCGGAGTGCACTCATCAAAGGCCATGATGATGTCTGCACCAATGATGCGTTGTATGTCCATTACTTTCTCTGGAGTGAAAAAATGCTTCGATCCATCAATGTGAGAACGGAATTCGGCTCCTTGTTCTGTTAGCTTTCTTATCTCTGTGAGTGAAAATACCTGAAAGCCTCCGCTGTCTGTCAGCATTGGTTTGTTCCAACTGTTGAATTTATGTAATCCTCCAGCCTGTTTCAAAATATCTAATCCTGGGCGTAAGTATAGATGATAAGTGTTGCCCAATATTATTTGTGCCTCAATATCTTCTTTTAGTTCATACATCTGCACAGCTTTTACGCTGCCAACTGTGCCGACAGGCATGAAAATTGGAGTTTCTACCAATCCATGGTCTGTAGTTATAAGACCAGCGCGTGCATTAGATGAGTTATCGGTATGTTGTAGTTCGAATTTCAAAATATTATCACATTCATTTATTAACCAGGCGCAAAGTTAACAAAGTAATTTCTAATGGATAGGACAATATTCATAAATTGTTATAATGAGTGGGAGAGGGTATTTGAGTAAGTTAGATATCAATTAATTCTTTGCACTAAACTTTTTGAAGTGTTTGACACATAAAAAGGAGTTACTCAGAGCATTCCATACAATACAAGCTCTCTGGACGAACTAAAATTCTTCCAATAGGAATCTCTTTTCTGCAACGCACACATTTGCTAAACTCTGGGGTGCCTACTTTAGTAAGTATAAATTCCAATGCCGAAAGTTTCGCTTTTGCTTGTTGAAGCAGAGCACTCACTCTGCTCATATTGTTCATGGCATTGTTTCTGGATAGTAAATCTACCGAACAATCAGGAGCAATAGGCTTTGCCTCTTTTGTGTATACTTCAATCAACTCTTTAGTTTTATCAATTTCCTTATTTATGAGCTCTTTTAATTCAGAGTTTTTCATATTGCAATCTTTTTATATGTCCCATTAACCTTCAAGGTAATTGCATATCAAAAAAAGCTAATTCTAGTACTCTGTTATTAATTTTCAGTCAGCTAGAAAGCTTCTTAGGTTTATGTTCTTCTTTTCTTAACATCTTCAGAACTACAAACTACTAAGATACTACTTTCTTATCTATCGCAAGCCATTTAATTTGTCTGACAATAATTTACTATCTCATCTCTCCTATCCATCACATAGAGTCGTGTTTTATTGTTTTTTTTGAAATAAGTTATCTGTAAGGTAGTCTTATTTATTCTCCTTTGCTCAAAAAGACTCTTTCCGCAGCTCATCGTCAGTTGCTATTTCCAATCGAAGTTGTTTTTTTGTTTTTCTACAATGACTTGTATACAATTTCACCTGCCGAATGATTAAAACTTAATGGTAAGAATTGTTTCAATCTTGTTTGAAAATAAAAACAGAATGGTTAGTATGCAATAAAATATATTGATTGAAAGAAAGTAATTGATTTGTTTAATAGAAGCTTTCGTAAATTTGTTTTTGACAATGGAATCTATCTTAGGGTTCTTGCGGAATGCATTTCTACAATGGTATCTATCTTAAAAAAACTATTGAGTTAGTTTCAGGCAATGACTCCTATTTCATTCTACATGTCAGATTGCCTTTAGTCAATAACCTTAATAAAGTGGAATAAATTTTTTGCAACTCTATTACTTAAGAGTAATCAAAAACCATATTTTCAATTAGGCTTAAGTCTTAGTATTAGCATAATCTAGATTTTTAAATGGTCTTAAGTAATAGGCTTTGTAAAAATTGAGTTTTCTATTAATCTTAAGTATTATGAGTGGTTGATATTATAATTTTGGTAGGGATAAAGACTTAAGCCTTCTTGAAAATTTCATTATCACTAATCCTAACTATTAGTCTCCTTAAAAATATGGTTTTTATCTACTCTTAAGTATTAAGACCTTCCAAAAACTATATTTTCTAGCAAACTAACTATTAAGGTTAAGTGGAAAATGCTTCGAAGGTATTTAGTCACAGGCAATTTAAAATCCTGCCTGTATGAAAGGATAGAGACCATTCTCTTTTTCCAATTAAGTTTGATTGATTAGATAGAAGCTCTTCTCATTTTCCTTTCTTGCAGTTTCACAAGATGTCAGTCATTCTCTAAATGTATTTCAATTTTTATTTTATGATAGGAAACATTGCCTAAATGATCTTCAATATCTTTATCGATAAAGAAACCATTGTTAATGTCAATCACGCATCTTTGTTTAGATACTTACCATTAATTTAAAGCTTTCGAACATGCTCTAAGAGATACTTTCCATTGTTTATCTTCAATCCAATGTGTTTGATAGGAGTTGGAGGTTGTTTTTCTCT
>CAZIUT010000100.1:3175-6996 GCA_964542545.1 uncultured Dysgonomonadaceae bacterium
GTTGTTTTTCTCTTGATTTACATCTCTCGAAGAGTGAATAGTTTAATTTATTGTGTTTTTTGTTTTGAGAAAGTGGATAGAGTGTGTTGATTATAGTTAGTTGCTGTGCATTTTGAATAATCAAGCTTTGTAAAGAGGAAACATTTAATTGGGTCTGTTGGAGGTAGTTTTTTCAATTGCTGTATCTGTGTGTGAGGGTGATTTTTAAAATGTGTAGAGCATTAAGGCTCTCTATTCAACTGAAAATTATGTATCTTTGTTGTAAACAGAAAGAAATATTATAGCTTATGAGTTCACCATTAGCAGAACGTTTGCGACCACAAACATTAGACGATTTCGTGGGCCAGCACCACTTAGTTGGCAAGGGGTCGGTATTGCGCAAAATGATAGATTCGGGAAGGATTCCCTCCATTATACTTTGGGGTCCTCCGGGAGTGGGCAAAACTACGCTTGCCAATATTATATCAAATGTGCTTGAAGCTCCATTTTACAAACTGAGTGCCATTAATTCGGGCGTGAAAGATGTACGTGATGTGATAGAGAAAGCTGGGAGCAATCGTTTTTTCAATACGGCCGCTCCAATCTTATTTATAGATGAGATTCATAGGTTCAGTAAGTCGCAACAAGACTCTTTGCTCCATGCTGTAGAAACTGGGGTTGTCACATTGATTGGTGCAACTACCGAGAATCCTTCATTCGAGGTGATTCGTCCTCTGTTATCGCGCTGCCAAGTGTATGTGTTGAAGCCGATGGAAACGGCAGATTTGGAAGATTTGTTAGAAAGAGCTCTGACTAAAGACCTCTTATTGAAACAAAAACAGATTGAGGTGAAAGAGACCACTGCACTCTTTAGGTTTGCAGGAGGCGATGCGCGAAAGCTGCTCAACATTATCGATTTGGTAGTAGAGGCTTCTGTAGATGATAAAGTTGTGATTGATGATAAAATAGTTTCAGAGCGATTACAAGAAAATCCTGCTGCTTATGACAAAGGTGGCGAAATGCATTATGATATCATATCTGCCTTCATCAAATCTATTCGCGGTAGCGACCCCGATGCGGCTATCTATTGGTTGGCACGTATGGTTGAGGGTGGCGAAGATCCAAAGTTTATAGCTAGAAGATTGGTTATATCTGCCTCAGAAGATATAGGTTTGGCAAACCCAAATGCACTACTATTAGCAAATGCTTGTTTTGATACGCTAACAAAAATTGGATGGCCAGAAGGGCGAATTGTATTGGCGCAAGCAACAATTTACTTGGCCACATCGCCAAAGAGCAACTCGGCTTATTTAGCTATCAATAAAGCTATGACAGCAGTTCGCGAAACAGGAAACTTGCCTGTACCTATGCATTTACGCAATGCTCCGACTTCTTTGATGAAGGAGTTGGATTATGGCAAGGACTATAAGTATGCACACGATTATGACAACAACTTTGTTGAGGATAACTTCTTCCCCCAACAACTAAATCAGAAAAAGTTTTGGGAACCACAAAGCAATGCTGCTGAGAACAAGATTGTAGAGTGGATGAAGCGGTTGTGGAAAAATCGATTTTGAGTAATTGACACGAAATAGTTTATCGATAACTTGCCAAATATGTTAATTATGATTATCTTTATTTTATTATGAATCAATTGCTTATGAAGATGTTTTTAGGTTTTTTGTTTTTATCGGGTGGTATGTTTACTTCAGCTCAAAATATTAAACAAAAAGCTATTTCTCTTGAAGGAGATGATAGTTTAGACAGACTTGTTTTAACTGCAGCCAATAAAGAATTGGTGTTGTTGGGCGAGGCCAGTCATGGTACGCACGAATACTACTTATGGCGAATAAAATAAGTAGAAGACTAATAGCAGAACATGGCTTTAACTTTATTGCTGTTGAAGGTGATTTTGCTAGTCTATATCATCTCAATAATTATGTGAAGAACTTGGATGGTGCGGCAAGTTCTGCAAAAGAAGTTTTGTTGAAACTGCATAGATGGCCAACTTGGATGTGGGCTAATGAAGAGGTTGTGGCATTGGCCGAGTGGCTAAGGAGTTACAACGACAAATTGGCACAAGATAAAAAAGTAGGCTTTTATGGCATGGATGTGTATGATGAATGGAATTCAAAAAAAGAGATTTTAGATTTACTCAAAGCAACTAATAAAACTGCTTATGCCTATGTAAAAGAACAATATAAGTGTTTCGAGCCGCACAAGGGCGATAGCTGGAGTTATGCTGATGCTGTGGCGACAGGGAAAAAGAGTTGTGCAACTGCTACAAGAAATGTAGTTGAATATGTAAGAAATAATCGCCAAGAATTTGCAGACTTATCGGATGATGCATACTTCTATTTGCTTCAAAACACTATCGTCGTAGATAATGCCGAGGAATTTTACAGAGAGAGTATAGCCTCAGTTGGGCATGTTTCGTGGAATTCTAGGGCTCACCACATGCATGGCACTGTCAATGATTTATTAACTCTTTATGGTGAGAATTCTAAAGGAATTGTTTGGGCACATAACACTCATATTGGCGATGCAGAATACACAAATATGCTAAGCACAGGTGAAACAAACATTGGTCAACTTACCCGCAAAGGTTTGGGTAGGGACAATGTTTTCTTGATTGGTTTTACAACCCACGAAGGCAAGGTAATGGCAGGTTCTGAATGGGGAGGTCGTATGAAAGAAATGACCATTCCGCCAGCAGTTCCCAAAAGCATAGAGTATAAAATGAGCAAAGCTGATGAGGATAGTTTTTATCTGATTTTTGATGAAGAGGATAGAAAGAAAAAGAACTTAAAGGTAATGGGTAATAGGGCAGTGGGTGTAGTTTATAATCCGAGAGAAGATAAAAGACAGTTTGTGCCCACCATTGTTCCAATGCGATACGATGCTTTGTTCTTTTTCAAGAAAACAACAGCTGTGCGCGTTCTTAAGAAGTGATGATTATTAATTTATTTATTAAGTATTTATAATGCACATTGTTGTGCTTAAAGAAGGTAAATTATAATTGAGTTTTGCTCGAACACAGTTTGTAATGTGACGCTAATATTGATTGACATTGTGTAGCATTTCTTGCGACTATCGGATGATTTTATGCATACAACCTGCCTCTAAACTGCAACAAGCAGAAGTGCATTCTTTTGTGCATGCTTCTTAACAAGTATCAAACAAAAAATCGGAATTAAGACATTTTTCATGTTCCCAATTCCGATTTTCATATTTCCAATAATAAATCCTGTTCAGATATTACAGTCTTTGTCTCTTAACCCGCATTATTCATCACGCTTTTGTTAATACACATATATATATTAACTGGCTGTTAATAAGCTATTTATAGCTTTGTCATGCTTTGTTTCAATGACTCAATTTTGGGTAATGTTCGCTTTTATCCCTGCACTGAGCCTGTCGAAGTGTAATCCTTGAACGTAGCCGAAGGGCAGCATCTGCTTTGTTCCAAATTCCTTGAAATAGTGATCCATATGGGCGGAGTTTGAGCACTCGCATCTGTATAAAGCTAAAAACGTGAATTATACAGGTTAAGAAGTCTATTTATACTTCATCCACTTAACAAGTTCTTTAATAGTTGGCTTCTTACCATACATCAAAATACCCACCCTGTAAATCTTAGCAGCTACAATTGATGTTAGAATAAAGGATCCATAGAGAAGCACCACAGATAGAAGCTTCTCCCACAATGGCACCCCAAATGGTAATCGCACCATCATTACAATGGGTGAGGTGATGGGGATAAGCGAACACCAAAAGGCCAAGGGTCCATCTGGGTTGCTGATACTATAGAACCCAGCATAGAATGCAAAAAGCATAATTAT
>CAZIUT010000101.1:0-6979 GCA_964542545.1 uncultured Dysgonomonadaceae bacterium
TCAGATTTTTCTTATCCATTCTTCTTAATTGAGATGCAGTAAATTAAATTTAATCTTATAATGTAACAAATCAGCGTTAAATAAGTTTTAGTCTTCGTCGGGTATAGTCTCTATTTTGGCGTCTGACCATAAATTATCGATATTGTAAAAACCTCTTAGTTCTGGTACAAATACATGCACTATAATATCGCCATAGTCTATTGCAATCCACTCAGCCAGTCGATGTCCTTGAACTCTTATAGGGCTTTCTTGTGTGTTCTTTTTTACAATATGTTCTACAGACTCTGCCAGCGCAGCAACTTGTGTGGGTGTGTTACCTTCGCAAACTACAAA
Source organism: uncultured Dysgonomonadaceae bacterium (assembly GCA_964542545.1). Classification (GTDB taxonomy): domain Bacteria; phylum Bacteroidota; class Bacteroidia; order Bacteroidales; family Dysgonomonadaceae; genus UBA2632. Next base: position 334 of record CAZIUT010000101.1, read on the forward strand.
ATAATCGCAGATTACTCCCGGTATGCCTTTTAAGTCGATAGTGATTATATTCTTTCCTTTCTTCTCTCTTATTCCGCTAATTATATTTTCGAGTAATTGTTTCTTTTCTTTCATACGTAAGTTTTAAAAAAAATGAGATACCATTAATGTGTTATTTTCACATCTTGTACCTCATACTTTTCGAGGTATTTGTAGATATAGCTGTAAATGTATATTCGTTATTTATAGTTTGTGCAAAAACAGTGCCAAAATAGTGTTGGTGCTAATAAAAAAGAAAGTGTTTATAAGTAAACTATCAGCAATACAGAAACTGTTATACAATCTGTTTGGTTGAAAGCTTATCTTTAAACACCTTCTTTTGTTAGATGTCAGTGAGTGCGTGGGATTATAAAGTTTTTAGTTTGAAGTTTTTCCAAAGTACTTTTATACCTCCGCCATCGTGTATTTGAAGAGCAATGCGTCCTTTTCCTTTTCCTATTTTCGCATCAGTAAGGTCTACCATTTCTTCTCCGTTCAACCAAGTTTTGATGTTGTCGCCTTCTAAACGAATTCGAAGCGTATTCCATTCTCCTTCTTTCAACACTTTTTGCTGTTCATCATTTATTTCAGCAATCCATCCACGACCGTATGACTCATATATGCCTCCTGTTCCGTGTCCCATTGGAGCAACTTCTACTTGCCAACCATTAACTAACGCTACTGGTTCTATAAACGAACGAATAAACACTCCCGAGTTTCCATCAGCTTCTTGTTTAAATTCAACCGAAAAGTCGAAGTCGTTGTAATAGTCACGCGTGGCTAAATAGCCATATTCTTTATCAGGACCACTTTCACAAATCAACAGACCATCTTCTACATACCATTTCTCTGTTCCGTAAGCTTCCCAACCTGTAAGGTCTTCGCCATTAAAAAGCTCCACCTCTTTAGTCTTTTTTGGAAGTTCTTTTACTTTCACGTTTCTAAACCATGCAGCCGATCCGTGGTCTTGCAAACAGATAACTCCTTTTTTAGCTAAGCCATATTCAGGTGCATTTTCCCATTTACCACTATTTTTTCTTGCGTGCCAGTCGTCTGTCCATGCTTCAAACTCAATAACTTTTTCACCATTCAACCAATGTTCTACATGTCCATTGTCAAACACAATTTTAGATGTATTCCATTCGCCAGCAGGTTTAATCTCTGTTTTGGCAGGATCTGTAGTATACATAGCATAGTCTGCAGCAGTTTTTTGCCAATCTTCTAATGGCTCAGGAAAATTCAATTCATCAATCAACTGGTATTCAGGACCAGTTACATAAGGAACTTTAAACTTAGGATTTTCCACCACGTGATATAGCACACCGCTATTTCCTTCGTCAGCAATTTTCCAATCCCATGTCAAAATAAAATTTTCATACTCTTTCTTGGTAACAATATAGCCTGTTTCATCGCTTCCATCGCCTTTGGCAGTAATAGTTCCGTTTTCTACAAACCAAGGTATTGTCAGCTCCTCGCCATTGTAGTCGCGCCAGTTGTTTAGCGTTGTGCCGTCAAATAATAGTTCCCAACCATCAGCTTTCTCAGTTTCTGTAAGTTTGTTATGCGCAGCATTATCACCACACGACGTAAGAGCTATTGCTCCTGTAATCCCCATTAATAGTAGTTTTTTGATATTCATATTCATTTATGTTTGATTAAACTTTAAAGAAAAGTACTTATTTACACAAAGATATTGATTATTTAAGAATTAACTGCGATATTTGCAACAAAAAGAAAGGAGTGGTGTTTGATTGAAGTCTTCTATCGTGCAAAATTTATATACATTGCAGTAAAAAGAAAAATTAAAACTATCCATATCAATATTTTAAGTTATTCTATTTGTAGTAGAATAACAACTATTTTAAATAAGATGTTTTGAAAATAATAGATTTAAATAAAGAAATGCCCCATGAAGGAATGGTTGCCACAATGGGTTTTTTTGATGGAGTTCATTTGGGTCATCGCCATCTTATTAATCAGGTTGTGGAAGAAGCCAAGCAACTGGGGCAAGAGTCTGCAGTAATTACATTTCCTGTGCATCCACGTAAAGTGTTAGACAAAAACTACCAACCTCCTTTGTTGTGTGGCTTCGATGAAAAGATAGAACAACTGAGCACAACCCAAATTGACAATATTGTTGTACTCGATTTTACACGCGAGATATCTCAATTGACAGCCAAAGAGTTTATTCAAGAGGTATTAAAAGAGAAGATGAGTATTCACACACTTTTTGTTGGTTACGATCATCGCTTTGGTAGAAACAGAGAAGAGAGCTTTGAGCACTATAAGGCTTATGGCAGGGAAGTTGGAATCAATGTAATTCAAGCTACTCCCTACACATTTGGTAAACATACTGTGAGTTCATCACAAATAAGATATTTGCTTGCGCAAGGCGATATATCGTTGTCAAATACTTTTCTATCTTACAATTATACCATCACAGGTAAAATTGTAGAAGGCTATAAAGTAGGTCGTCGCATTGGTTTTCCTACTGCCAATATTAAATTATGGGAACGATATAAAGTGATACCCACAGATGGAGTGTATGCTGTGAGGGTTCATATAGATGAGCGTGTGTATGATGGCATGCTTTATATAGGCAACAGACCAACTTTACACAAGAATTCGCATACAAGTGTTGAGGTCAATATTTTTGATTTTGATGAGGACTTATATCACAAAACGCTAACTGTAGAATTTGTTTCGTTTGTTAGGCCCGATATAAAGTTCACTGGCGTTGAACCGCTTATTGTACAAATTACTAAAGACAAAGAAACTGTAAAAGAGAAGTTGAAGGGGTATGATACTGTACATAGAAAGTAATTTTTTAATATATAATTTATAGTTATTTCTGTAAATTACTTCAAACCAGTAGTTTGCTTGGCAGTTTTTCAATAATATAAATATATTGTAAAGGTGAACTTTTTTGTTCGCCTTTTTTTATTCTTTGTGAGTTATAGCTATACAAAAAACTTATTCATAAAAACAGATTGCTCAACTATTTCTCAATCTTCTTGTTCTACTATATAGTACGAAGCTAATAAAACAGATAAAACATTAGAATATTATGGATTTTAGAAAACTAAACAACGGTGTAGAAATACCAGCATTGGGTCTTGGTGTATTTAGAATGGAAGATGAGAAAGAAGCTTATAGCTCAGTTCGAAAAGCAATTGATTTGGGTTATCGACATATCGATACGGCAATGGTTTACGAAAATGAGGAACCTGTTGGGCGAGCCATTCGTGAGAGTGGTGTAAATCGTGAAGAGCTTTTTGTTACCACAAAATTGTGGAACGATGATATTAAAAATAATAATGCGCAAAAAGCATTTGAAACAAGCCTCCGCAAGCTGGGGCTCGACTATGTTGACCTATACTTGGTGCATTGGCCCATTAAAGATAAATATGTATCTGTATGGGCTGAGATGGAGAAAATATATCAATCGGGCAAAGCACGTGCAGTGGGGGTTAGCAACTATCTGTCGCATCACTTGCAAGGAATTATCGATATGAAATCTCTTATGCCTGCTGTCAATCAAATAGAGTTGCACCCGTATTTGTCTCAAGAACCATTGGTTGAGTTTTGCACTCAGTACGATATCAATATTGAGTCGTGGAGTCCGTTGTGTGCCAATAAGAACAATTTACTGCAAGAACAATCTCTTAAAGATATTGGCGATAAATTCTCAAAATCGGCAGCACAAGTTATATTGCGTTGGAATATACAACGAGGACTTATTGTGATTCCTAAATCATCTCATCCTAAGCGGCAAGCAGAAAACCTAAATGTTTTCGATTTTGAACTTACTGTTGAGGATATGCAAAAGATTGACCAATTGAATAAAGATATGAGAGTAGGATCGCATCCAGATGATGTGGGATTCTAGAGCCAATGATTAATGCTTAAGTGGTTATTTGTTAATGGGTGAGCTTTCAGTCATTAATAATTGGTCATTGTTTTTTAATTATTTATATATATTTCTCTCATTCAGTGCTTGTTGATACTTTCTTGCCTTGCGTGCATGTTCGGCATGAGTGGTAGAAAAACTATGTCGTCCCGATAAGTCATCTTTTGCTACCATAAACAAATATTTATGATCGGTGGGCGATAGAGTAGCATCAATTCCTTTTATAGATGGAATGCGAATGGGACCTGGAGGCAATCCTTCATTTCGGTAAGTATTATAGGGCGATTCCACCTCGAGGTGTTTATACAAAATACGTCGTAGTCCGAAGTCTTGCAATGCAAACTTAACGGTTGGGTCGGCTTCTAATCGTTGACCACGTTTCAACCTGTTTAGGTAAAGCCCAGCAACAATTGGATACTCATCATCATAGGTTGCCTCTTCTTCCACAATAGATGCTAAGGTTGAAACCTCTATTGGTTTCAACCCAATTTTATCAGCTTTAGCCTTTCTACTGTCGTTCCAAAATGTGTTGTATTCTTTGTGCATTCTCCCTATAAGGTTATCCACACTTGTATCCCAATACACCTCATAAGTATTGGGTATGAACATGGCAACCACAGTGTTTATGTTGAAGCCAAGTTTGGTTATAGTGCTTGTATCGTTGAGTGCCGATAGTAAAGACAAGCTATCAATCATCAACTGCTCAGATATACGCCCTGCAAGGTCCTCTTTTGTGCGCATATTGTTGAAAGTTATTCTGGTGGGTGTTTGTCTGCCTGCACGCAACATTCTTATGAGTTCGGGTACTGTTGTCCCGTTTTTAATAGCGTATCGTCCCGTTTTCACACCTTCTGGATAATTCATTCGCTCCGATATCATTTCAAATACCTTTTCAGAGGGTAGATTCACTTTTTCTTTTATCTGCAATATTACTTCCTCGTAATCTGTATCGGGAGTAATATAGATATAAGCAGTCTCTGTTAATTCTAATGGTTTAAAAACAGTGCTTCTTATATACCAACCAAGAGCTAACACTATAACCGCTAATGTGGCAATGATAGCTATAAAAATTTTGAGGTATTTATGTTTGGTCTTTGCCATAATTCAAATGTGTTACTTGTTTCTTAATCTTACAAAAGGTTGAGCAATAATTACGTCGCAAAGGTAATTAATATCTTCTTAATCATATGGGTCAAATTATTATTTAGGTTTATCTTTAAAGTCTAATAATTGTGGGGTTATTTAATTGATAATTGACAATGATTACAAAAGCAAGTCTAAACACTTTACCTCACACCCGTAAAACGGATTAAATAACCTTTTCTACACGTTTGAAAACTTTCCGCTACTAGCGGAATCCAATCCTACAGGTAGAAAAACTCTCCGCCACTAGCGGAATCCAATTCTACATGTAGAAAAACTCTCCGCTACTAGCGAAATCCAATTCTACATGTAGAAAAACTCTCCGCTACTAGCGAAATCCAATTCTACACGTAGAAAAACTCTTCGCCATTAGCGAAATCCAATTCTACACGTAGAAAAACTCTTCGCCATTAGCGGAATTCAATTCTACACATAGAAAAACTCTTCGCCATTAGCGGAATTCAATCCTACACGTAGGAAAGCTCTCCGCCATTAGCGGAATCCAATTCTACGCGTAGGAAAACTTCATTTATGTAACTTTGAAAGCCCATAAAACCCCGATTATGTTCATTTCATAAATAAAGAGCCCCTTAATCTATCAAACTGTTACAATTCGCTGCTTTTGCTGTTTTTTGAAAAATGAGGAGTTTGAGCCAAGAAACTCACAGTGTTAGATTCGACACATCAATATTTCTTGACAGTATGAAGTGTTTTATTCACGAATATAGAATGAAAAGACTCTTTTAACCCAAATAATTAATGTTTTTAGCTCCAGCGTAGATGCAACAAAGTAGATGCGTGCACCTTCGGACCTCTTCAACCTATGACTACGCTCAGGAAGCGAAGTTCAGAAATCAGATAAAAGCAGACATTATCTAAAAATTGGTCCTTCGCATAAAATATAACAAGTCAGTAGATTTATGGTTATTAGCTACAGACATATTAATTAATTAAAGTATGATGATAATGCGGTTTAAGTATTACCTTGAAGCTTCAACTTTTATGCCGTCTATTTCAAATCTCAGGTTGTAGATATTGACAAACAACTCATTTTTTTTAAATCGACTGTTGAGGATTCGACTTTTACACCATTTTTTTCAAATCATTTGCAGTGGATTCGACATTTATGTCATTTTTTTCAAATCCTAACGTCGTAGATTCAACAAATAACCAGCAAAACAACAAAACTAAGTCCAATACCAAAGGGATTAAATGTTTTTAGTAATCTGTAATAGATAAAGATTCGGCCTTTTAGTGGGTAAATATAGTGTTTCGATTGTTTATTATAAAAAGGAATGACACAAATAAATAGTTACATAAATGAGAGGGGGGTCATACATGAAGTTAGTTTAATTACTATTTTATTTGTTCTTGATTTCTCGAAAACATCAATCTCCTTAATTAGAGCAAATTATCATGATAAAACTTTAGTATGGAAAATTTTTCATTCATTTTCTTTGAAAAGTCAAAAACAAACATGTATATTTGCACCCGAAATAATTTCAGCATTCAAACATTATCTAAAGGAAGTGTGGGTGAGTGGCTGAAACCACAAGTTTGCTAAACTTGCGTACG
>CAZIUT010000102.1:0-6948 GCA_964542545.1 uncultured Dysgonomonadaceae bacterium
CTAAGGTTTCACGGTTATATCGCTTACCAGCGCATGTTTCGCAAGGAACCATTACATCAGGCAAGAAATTCATTTCAATGGTTTTATGCCCATTGCCTCCGCATGTTTCGCATCGTCCACCTTTAACGTTGAAGGAGAAACGACCTGCTTTATACCCACGTATTTTGGCTTCGGGCATTCCTGCAAACAAATTCCTTATTTCTGTAAAAACGCCTGTGTAAGTGGCAGGGTTTGAGCGCGGTGTGCGCCCAATGGGCGATTGGTCAACACTAATAACTTTGTCAATCTTATCTATTCCCTCAATCGACTTGTAGGGAAGAGGTTCTTTGTTCGATTTATAAAAGTGTTGGCTAAGGATGGGTTGCAGTGTTGCATTGAGCAGCGTCGACTTACCACTACCCGACACGCCTGTTACACAAATGAATGTGCCCAATGGAAACTTAGCCGATACATTTTTGAGGTTGTTGCCCGTTGCACCTTTTAACTCTATAAACTCTCCATTGCCCTTACGCCTTTCCTCAGGAACTTCTATTTCTAAGCTTCCGTTGAGATAGTTAGATGTGAGGGTGTTTTGGGTTAGCATTTCTTGTGGGGTACCTTGAAACACCACTTCGCCACCTTTACGCCCAGCAAAGGGGCCAAGGTCTACAATATAGTCAGATGCAAGCATCATATCTTTATCGTGCTCCACCACTATGATTGAGTTTCCTGTATCGCGCAGCTTCTTCAGTGAGTTAATCAAGCGGTCATTGTCTCGTTGGTGCAAACCAATGCTTGGCTCATCTAATATATACAGCACATTTACCAATTGCGACCCAATTTGAGTAGCCAACCTGATGCGCTGACTCTCGCCACCCGATAGAGAAGCCGATGCGCGCGAGAGAGAAAGATAGCTGAGTCCAACATCGAGCAAGAAGCTCAAGCGGGTAAGAATCTCCTTTTTAATCTCCTCAATAATTATGAGTTGCTTTCCAGATACATCGTCAGACAATGTTTGCATCCAATTGTAAAGGTCCACAATATCTTTTTCGGCCAAATCTGCTATGTTTTGGTCTTTCACTTTAAAGTGAAGGGCTTCTTTATTTAAGCGTTGACCATTGCATTCAGGACACTTCATTTTGGTAATAAACTGTGCTGCCCATTTTTGTGCTTTCGACGATGCCTCATCGTCTTGTTGCATATCGATATATTTCAGAACACCTTCGAAGGAAACCAAGTAATTGGAGTTGCCCAATGATTTGTTGTTTATTCTGAGTCGCTCTGTTGTGCCGTGCAAAATTTCATTCACAGCATCTTCAGGCAAATCTTTAATAGGTGTTTTTAGTGTTGCTCCATGCTTCTCGCAAATAGCGGCTATCTGCCAAAAGAGCAAATTGCTCTTCTCTTTTCCCAAAGGAGCAATACCGCCAACAGCAATACTTACTTTGGGGTCTGGAAATACTTTATCAACATCAATTTGGTCCACTGTTCCCAGTCCGTTGCATTTCATGCAAGCACCTTGTGGCGAGTTGAATGAGAAGTTGTGAGGTGCAGGTTCGCTGTACGATAATCCCGTTGTAGGGCACATGAGCAGTTTACTATAATGGCGCACTTCATCAGTTTCTAAATCTTGAATAAGAATCAGACCATTGCCCAACTTCATGGCTATTTGCAGACTCTTTTTTAGTTTGTCGAAATCCTTGTTTGATACTGCCAATTTATCCACAAGCACCTCTATACTATGGTTTTTGTATCTATCCACACGCAAGCCAGGCAATATCTCTCTTACCTCCCCATCAACCCTCACGTTGAGGTATCCTTTTTTTCGTATCTGTTCAAAAAGTTCTTGGTAGTGTCCTTTTCTGTTTCTCACAACAGGCGCCAATAAGTATATCTTTTTGCCTATATACTTTGTCAATATAAGTTCAAGAATTTGCTCTTCGGTATATTTCACCATCTTCTCGCCAGTTTTGTAAGAGTAGGCATCGCCAGCTCTTGCATATAACAAACGGAGAAAGTCGTAAATTTCTGTTGTAGTGCCCACTGTTGAGCGTGGATTCTTATTGGTGGTCTTTTGTTCTATTGATATTACCGGGCTCAGTCCTGTAATCTTATCCACATCGGGGCGCTCCATTTTGCCAAGAAACCCGCGCGCATAAGCAGAAAAAGTTTCAATATAACGGCGTTGTCCTTCGGCAAATAGGGTGTCGAAAGCCAATGATGATTTTCCGCTACCGCTCAATCCTGTTATTACAGTGAGGGTGTTGCGCGGAATTTCAACATCTATATTTTTTAAGTTGTGTACGCGTGCACCGTACACATTAATAAGTTCTTTGTCTGAATTCATAGTTTATTGTAACATTGAAACGCAAGTAATTGTTTAACACTCCGCATCTTTACTTTTATAAAAGATAGAAGTATAATAGGTTTGTGTTTTATAGTTGGTCTATAAAACAATAATAGGTGCTACTTGTTGTAATAGCTTTTTACTAGGGGTTATGGAGTAATCCAGTTCTTGTTGTGAACCTTCACAGGTTGGTCTTTGCTATAGTAAAGACTCTCTTTTGTTGGAATTTTAATTGTGTAACTCTTTCCTCCGCTCACGGTAAGCGAAGTGTCTCTCAACCAAGAGTTGAAATCTTTTAATTGCGCATAAGTTACACCATGCTGTTTAGCGAAAGTTGCCAAACTGGGGATAGACTGGGTAACCCTTACCTCTTTAAAATCAATTGGTTTGTGCAAATGGTTTGGTTTTATAATAAACCCATATTGCGGTGGGTTTTCAAATACAAGCTTTATAGCAAGCATTCTGTAGAAGTAGCGCGTGGTCTCTTCCACCAACCAAAGGTCAAGCGCATGTGTTGCTTGTTGATTGCTTAGCTCGCTTGTAATTCGTCCTTGTCCTCCATTATAAGCCATAGCTGCTGCACTCCAAGAGTTATACTTTCTGTATGCATCTTTGAGGTATTTAGTGGCTGCCACTGTCGATTTCTCAACATGAAAGCGTTCATCAACATCCGAAGAAACCTCCAGCCCAAACTGCTTTCCAGTTGCTGGCATAAACTGCCACAGCCCAGCTGCTCTTGCTGGAGAAACTGCTCTGGGAAACATGCTGCTCTCAATTACCGCTAAGTACTTTAAATCGTCGGGCATGCCATGTTCTTTCAATATGGGCTCAATGATTGGAAAGTATCGATTGGCTCTTTTTATGAGCAACAATGTTGTTGAGTGGAAATAGGTAAAGCTATTGAGCTCTCTGTCCAATCTTTCGCGTTTGTCGTATCGGTCAAAAGTATAGGTTTCACCGGCAAACATCATCTTCTCTGGAATGTCTACATTGGCTGTCATCGACATTACTTTGGGTCGTTGCTGCTCTGTGCTCTCTGCATTGCTGCTTGATTTAAAGATAATGGCACTCGCTACAAGTGTCACTATAAGGGATATAAATAAGAATTGTTTTTTCATCAATAGTCTGTTGTTATCTTTCATAATTAGTTCAAATATACTGCTTTTTTAGTGGACTTGAAAGAGCATTAACAGAGATTATACATGAAAAGTGATAACTCATTCTCTATTAATCTTGTAATACAATATTTTTTCATTTTGTTTTAAGTCATACATTTTCATTGTATTCTATAGCAATTGAAAGAATTACCATGTATATTTGTGTAAACAAAAAAAAACATTTTACTACAATGGATAGTACACACGATGTAAACGAATTTAGGTTTCGCGACACGCCTTTTGTCCAACTCATGAATAAGCGCATATACAATGTTCTTTTCATTGCTTCGCAATACGATATGTTTGTTTTGGAAGACGATGGACGTGTAGACGAACAGATATTTAATGAATACACATCCCTAAACCTGCGCTATCCACCCCGTTTCACACAAGCTGCAAACGCAGAAGAGGCTTTGCTTCAATTAAAGGTGAATAGGTTTGAACTTGTTATTTGTATGCCCAATATCGATAACAATGACTTTTTTGAACTGGCAAAGCGCATTAAGCAAAAATATCCATACACTCCAGTAGTAATGTTAACTCCTTTTTCAAGAACTGTTAGCAAACTATTCGAAAAAGAAGATTTGAGCGGTGTTGATTATCTTTTTAGTTGGCTGGGCAATTCCGATTTGCTTCTTGCAATTGTAAAGCTGATAGAAGACAAAATGAATGCCGACGACGATGTGAAGAGCGTGGGAGTACAAACCATACTGTTGGTCGAAAACTCTGTTCGTTTCTATTCATCGGCCCTGCCCATACTATATAAATACGTGCTCAAGGAGTCGAAAGAGTTTTCAAAAGAAGCTCTCAACGATCACTTGCGAATGATGCGCATGCGTGGTCGGCCAAAAATTCTTCTTGCCCGAAACTATGAAGAAGCTGTCGACTTGTACACCAAATATGGTAAAAACATGCTTGGCATTCTTAGCGATGTTAGTTTCGATTGCGGTGGAGTGAAAGATAAATTGGCAGGTGTGAAGTTTGTGAAATGGGTTAGAGAGTTCGACCGTACTATTCCTGTAATACTCACATCATCCGAGGTGTCAAATCTTGAGCAGGCACAAGCCCTTGATGCGCCATTTGTCGATAAAAACTCACAAACATTTCCACAAGACGTGAGAAAGGCAGTAAAGGAAAACTTTGGCTTTGGAGACTTTCTCATACTCAACCCCACAAACAAACAGGTGCTCTATCGCATTCGGAATCTTAAAGAACTTCAAAACACCATACTCACCATCCCCGATGAGGCGTTGCATTATCACTTGTCGCTCAATCATTTTTCAAGGTTTTTCTATTCTCGCGCCATGTTTCCTGTGGCCGAGATGTTGCGCAAAATAGATGTTACCGATTATGAAAACATGGACGAAGCCCGCCAACTGATTTACGAGGCCATTGTGGAATATCGTAGAATGAAAAACACGGGTGTTGTTGCCATATTCGAAAAAGATAGGTTCGATAAATACTCTTACTTTGCTCGTATTGGCGAAGGCTCCATGGGAGGAAAAGGCAGGGGATTGGCCTTTATGGGATACATTGTAAAAAAACATCAAGTGCTCAGCCAATACAAAAACCTTCAGATAACAATACCAAAAACTGTAGTGCTCTGCACCGATATCTTCGATGAGTTTATGGAAACCAACAAGCTCTATCCATTGGCACTGTCAGACATCCCCGATGAGGATATTCTGAAGCATTTCTTAGATGCCAAGCTTCCTAAAAGATTGGTTGCCGATTTTCTGGTGTTCTTAGAAGTTATCAACAATCCAGTAGCTATTCGCTCGTCCAGCCTGCTAGAAGACTCTCACTATCAACCCTTTGCAGGCATCTTCTCTACTTATATGATTCCGTATGTAGACGATGAGGCTGAGATGATTCGCACCTTGAGCAACGGTGTGAAGGGGGTATATGCATCCGTTTTTTATAAAGATAGCAAGTCGTATATGGTGGCCACACAAAACGTTGTCGATCAAGAAAAAATGGCTGTTGTGCTGCAAGAGGTGGCTGGTATGCCTCACAACAATCGATTCTACCCCACCATTTCTGGCGTTGCACGCAGTGTAAATTACTATCCACTGGGCGATGAACTACCCGAAGATGGGGTTGTGCAAATGGGTTTAGGTTTGGGCAAGTATATTGTAGAAGGCAATCAAGGATTGCGTTTCTCCCCTTTGCACCCCAATAAGATATTGCAGCTATCAAGTGTCGACACTGCCCTAAAGGAAACCCAAACACGCTATTATGCTTTAAATATGGAACCCATTCAGCAAAACTTCTCTGTAAACGATTCTTTCAATTTAGTAAAGCTGGCCTTGAAGGATGCTGAGGCCGATGATGTTCTTCGTTTCATATCTTCAACTTACGACCACAACGATATGGTTATTCGCGATGGATATTATCCTGGGGGAAGAAAAATAATCTCTTTTGTGCATCTTCTTCAACACAACATGCTGCCATTGGCAGAGATGCTGGATAGGGTGCTTAAAATATCTCGTACCGAAATGGGGCGTGAAGTGGAAATAGAGTTTGCCGTAAATCTCGAGAACCTGCAACAAGCTACTTTCTATCTGTTGCAAATACGCCCCATAGTCGATGCTAAAGAGGTGGTTACGGAAGACCTCACACTTATAGCTCCCGAAGATTGTATTTTGCACTCGCCCCATGTGTTGGGACATGGATCCATTAGCAATATCACCGACGTGGTGTATGTGAAAACCGAAGGATTCACAGCAGCCAACAACTCGCTAATAGCAAGAGAGCTTGAAGACTTGAACAAACGATTTATTATAGACGATGATAATTATGTGCTTATAGGGCCTGGCAGATGGGGCTCTTCCGATTCGTGGTTGGGCATCCCCATCAAATGGCCATATATTTCGCAAGCGCGTGTAATTTGCGAAATCACATTAGACCAATATCGGATTGATCCAAGTCAAGGTTCACACTTTTTTCAAAACCTCACATCGCTTGGGGTAGGCTATTTCACTGTCAACTCATTCATCGAAGATGGAGGTTCTTTCAATCAAGTCTTTTTAGACGAACAGCCCGCTCTGTATGAAACCAAGTATATCCGCCATGTTCGATTCAATAATCCTTTTACAATAAAAATAAATGGGAAGAAGAAGATGGGGGTGGTGATGAAACCTTCTTCGGAGTTAATAATTAATGATTAATGCAGTTAAAATTGTTATAAACTCCAAAGCCACCCTTTTAGGAGAGGGTCTAGTGGCGCAAAAAATGAATAATAAGAAAACGTATGTTTATATTGCTTGTAAAGAAAATTAATGAGTTTTCTCTACGCTGTTTTTTCACAAGCATATTATTCATTAACAAATGCGGAGACTCTGCTCTATAATATTAATAACAAGGTAAATTTATCAACTCCTCAATGCTCCTCCTTATCTAATTTTAAAGATAGTGTCCTAAAAAAGTGTGTAAAGTAAATTTTTATTAGTTTTGAATTATAAC
>CAZIUT010000103.1:0-6943 GCA_964542545.1 uncultured Dysgonomonadaceae bacterium
TTTTTGATAGTTTCTAACATGATTAATTATTTTTTTATTAAATGATTCATTTTCTGTGTCGTCTAAAAAAGACACATTAATTGGCAAATAAAACAATTTTTCTTTCAACTCGTCGCTTATATAGTGCAAGGCTTGTAGTCTGACTGCATCTTTCTCAGTGGTAATAACAATTTTATCACCAGATAGTTCTGCAAACCGTTTCTCTATAATCTTTATATCATCTTTATTGTAAAAGTGATGATCGGGAAAAAAAAGAGTGTGCAAGTTATACGTTTTTTTTATCAATTTATCTTCTAATGGTTTTGTTGAAGCAATACCTGTGACAAGCAACACTTGTTTTTTTCTTATATCGTCCAGACCAATACTTCCCCTATTAAAATCAGAGAAGACAGGTTGCAGTCTATTATATCTAAACCTTGTGAAAAAGAGAGATTGAAACGGAAAAAGATTCAGTCCATTAGCATAGATACGAAAATTGATAGGTTGCATTTCTTTGCCACATTTGGTGACAAGAACAATAGACGCTCTATCTTTTCGTCTTACAGGCTCCCTTAATCTTCCTGCAGGCAAAAGCTTGTCTTCGTAAATTGGCCTGTTGCTATCTACCAATAATATTGATAATGACGGCTTTACATAACGATGTTGATAACCATCGTCAAGCAATATTACATCGGGCTGCATGCTTTTCTCTTGAGCCAACAAATACTCTATAGCATTGCGCCTATTCTTGTCAACTACAACAGTTGTATTGGGATACTTCAGTTTTATTTGCAGGGGCTCATCACCTACTCTTTTAACATCTGAGTTGGAGTGAACAACTTGCAGGTTTCTGCTTTTTCTTTTATAGCCTCTGCTCACCACAGCCACTTTGTATTGCCTAGACAGTAGAGCAGTAATATATTCTATATGTGGAGTTTTGCCCGTTCCACCAACTGTTATATTGCCTACGCATATAACTGGAACAGGGTACTCCTTTTGTTTTAAAATACCATTATCAAACAAAAAGTTACGAAACTCCACAACTAAGCCATAAATCCATGACAAAGGCGTCAAAGCTGTTTTGATATGTGGTTGTGGTCTAAGCATAGAATAAAACGCAATCTTAATTTGTTGATAAACAGTATTAATTTAGTTTACATTAAAATTATAAGGTAGGCGAGCTTGCACATAGTCCTGCTCCTTTATATCCTTAACAAGCATAAGAACATTGTAATGCTCTCCCAAATACTCTTTTATTGTCTCAGCAGCTATATCTTTTTGTTTTTTATCAAGCAGCTCCTCAATAAAGGTGCGCATTTTAGGATACTCATATACAAGATAGTCATCTTCAATGTCTGCCAAGCCAGCTGCAATGTCAATAGCTGTTTTCAAATCGCCCAGCTCATCTACCAAACCTATCTCCTTTGCTTGATTACCAGTCCAAACACGACCCTCTGCATACAAAGCAAGAGTGTCTTTTGGTATATTCCTACCTTCTGCACAACGAGTTAAGAATAAATCGTATCCACGTTCTACATACGATTGAAGTATTTCTTTTTCATTGTCTCTCATTGGCCTTGCAAAGTTACCAAAATCACCGAATTCGTGTGTTTTAACAACATCAACATCTAATCCTATTTTATCTGCTGTCTTCTTCATATTGGGAAACATTCCGAAGATTCCAATCGATCCAGTAATGGTTGTGGGCTGAGCAACTATTTTATCTGCGTTACATGAAATATAGTAACCTCCAGATGCTGCAACATCGCTCATTGATACAACTACAGGCTTCTCGGCCTTCAAATCAGTTATAGCTTTCCATATTTGTTCTGAAGCATAAGCGCTTCCTCCTGGAGAGCTAACACGCAAAACGACAGCTTTAACATCTTTGTTTTTACGCAGTTTTTCTATTTCACCCACCAAGTACTTGTCTTGTATATTACTTGAACCTGTTCCCGAGGTTATCTCCCCAACAGCATATAGCAAACCAATATGATTTTTAGAGGTGTTTGTTTTAGCAGGTTTTACAGATTTCATATCAGCGACACCAGCAGATGGTATTTTCTCATCCTCATCGATATCTAACAATGAGCGAAGATAACTTTTCATTTCAGATTCATATAGCAAAGTGTCTACTAAATTTGATTGTAATAAAAACTCTGCATCTTGCATCATTGGCATGCTGTTTACAGTAGAATTAAAGTCCTCAAAATTGATATTACGCGATTTTGTAATATCTGTGCCAATTGTTTTCCACAAATCGTTTAAGTAAGATGACACTTGTTCGCGATTAGCATCGCTCATACCAGTAAGAATAAAAGGTTCAACTGCCGATTTATATGTACCCACTTTAAAAACCTGTACTTCAACACCCAGTTTATCCAAAGCATTTTTGTAAAACATAGGAGTGGCCGACAATCCATGAAGATCAAGCATGCCTTGTGGATTTACAACAATTTTATCGGCTATAGAAGATATGTAATATCCCCCTTGCGTATATGTATCGGAGTATGCTACAATAAATTTACCCGACTCTTTAAACTTGATTAACTCACCTCTTATTTCAGCAAGTGTAGCAGTTGATGCTGTAAACATACGAGAGTCTATGTATATACCACGAATTGCATTATCATTTTTTGCTTTTCTAATACCATTTGTGATATCATTAAGACCCATCGTAGTAGGAGCTCTTGATCCTAACAGTGCCGTAAAAGGATCGTCTTCAGAAACACGTTCGTTTATTTGACCCGACAGCTTTAAATGTAAAACAGAATTGTCTTTCAATTTAAAAGCACTTTTACCCATATCTCCAGCTATTGATTCTATAAAACCAAAGAAGAGGATCATAGATAAAATAAAAAGAATAATATTAGCAATTAAAAAGCCTAAGGCTGACGCTAATACAATTTTAAAAAAACCTTTCATACTTACTGAAATTTAAGAAGTTATATTGAAATAACAAAATTAATAAAAAATAATGCTTTCTGCAATTATAACATAGCTATTTTCAGGATAGTTGTATATTTTGCTATATTACCTTTTCAAATAAACCAAGTAGCAAAATGAATAAAGAATTAAGTCTTTTTTCTTGCTATTTTAAACAATAGCAGATATAATTGGTTCTAAGCAACACACAGTTTAAAAAAAAGAGAAAGCAATATGCAACGTTTTCATCTTTCAATCATCTATAGTATTGAACGCGGTTAAAGAATGGGAAATCGGAAACTGGTAGAAGCATGTAAGAAACAAGATACAAATGCACAACGAGAGCTTTATGAAACTTATGCTCCACGTATGATGGGTTTGTGCATGATGTATTGCAAAAACAGCGATGCAGCCCAAGACATGCTACATGATGGTTTTCTGAAGGTTTTTACGGAAATAAAAAAATATTCGGGGCATGGTTCTTTTGAAGGATGGATGAGACGAGTGTTTGTAAATACTATATTAGAGCATTTTCGAAAAGAAAAAAGAAAACATGAAGTAATTTCGGAAATGGAAGATGCACAAGAAGGTGTGATGGACGAAAACTTAGAACGGCTTTTTGATGACAGCATTACCGAAAAAACACTGTTGGGTATGATTCAAAAATTGCCTGATGGTTATAGAACAGTTTTCAATCTATATGTTTTTGAAGATATGCCACATAAAGAAATAGCAAAGAAACTAGGCATAAAAGAAGCTGCCTCGCGCTCACAATATTCAAGAGCAAAGTCTTCTTTAAAGATTAAAATAAACGAATACATAGCTAATAACAATGGATAGCTTAAACAATAACGACCCTTTCAAACAATTTGTAAAAAGCAAACTTGCCAATTACAAGCAAGATGCTCCCCCACTTGGTTGGGAAGAGCTTGAACAATCTCTTTTTGCAATGCAAAAAACAAAAGTGGTTCACACAAAATGGATTTTACCTTCTGTAGCAGCTGTTGCTGCTGCACTTATCGGTGTGTTTCTTTTATTTCAAAACACAAGCCAAGAGCTACCAATACAAACTACAGAAAATATAACAAAACAACAAGTAACACCAACTTATAAAGAAGACAAATCGCTTATAACAAAACAGCACTCCACTAAAAACAAAAAATCAAGCACCCCACTCTTTTCAGACAACGCCTCTTTGTTACAAAAAAAAGACGCAGTTGCTATCAAAGCAATAGAAGAGAAACAAACTATTACAAGCTCCACTACAACCGATAGCTCTACCCCTCAAACAAATGAAGATGACACAGCACTAAACAATGCATCATCATCATCATCATCATCATCATCATCATCATCATCATCATCATCATCATCTAAAGAGAAAAATAAACTCTCTGATATAGACAAAGAGAAAAAGCAACAGATGATTCAAGATTTTATAAATGATGGAAAACGATCTTCCAGCAATATTAACAATGCAAAAACAACAAAAAAGAAAAGCAAGCATTCTATATCTCTCACAGGACAAAGTGCTTTCTCCTCTTCACAAGAGAGTAGCACACTTCCCACAACACTTCGTTCATCATTAAATGACACATATAGCAACTATACAATGGCTAAAATGAAATCTTATAACGAAGAAGAAGAAGTTAATCCTGAATCGGAGAAAATTCATAGACAACCTATTTCTTTTGGAGTTCTCACATCCTTCAATCTAACAAAGAAGCTACAAGTAGAGACAGGCTTAATTTACACCTATTTATCATCTGAAACTAAAAACGAATCAGAGGATTTTCGTAACGGCGAGAAGACACAGTTCCATTATATAGGAATCCCTATTAATTTAAACTACACTGTATTGTCCGTTAACAAGCTTGATATGTTTCTAACCACTGGAGCGATGATTGAAAAAGATGTGTATGGAAAGGTGAAAGATAATGAGAAGATGGATAAACTTGATGCTTCTGCAATGAATAGTGGGTATGCTAAACAAACCTCATTAAAGATAAGCCAAAAGAACCCTCAGTTTTCTTTATCTGGGGGAGTAGGCATGACCTATCCTCTTTATAACAATGCTAAGCTATTTGGAAAAATAGGTGGAAGATATTACATCAATGCTAACAACGAGTATAAAACTTACTATTCTGATGAAAAGCTTGGCTTAGATATACAACTTGGTATAAAATTTAATTTCTAACTTATAAATAAAACTTAACAATAATGAAATCAATTACAAAAACAATTAGTCTATTATTAGTATTGAGTACGGTGCTCTTTTTGAGTTCATGTCTCGACTCAAACAGTAGTTCTTATGTAGGCAATGAAGAGTACTCATACATTACACGTGACGAAGCTACTGGTTTGGTGTATGCAAGAACAGTCTCTGCCCATTATATCACCTCTCCTGAAATTGCTTTACTAAGTCCAGGTACAGTTGCATTTCTTAGCTTCGCAATAAATGATGAAACTGAAACAGTTTCACTTGGCAATAAAGGTATGGTTCACAGAGTAAACTTAGGGACTAAACCTAAAGTTATAAACCAAGAAGGATTATTCCTAGAGCCTGCTTTTGAAACAAATACTCAACATTTCGAAAGTTTAATGGGACCACCAGAATGGCTTACACAATCAAGTGGATACTTTGGTGATCGCTGGCCTTTTAACTGTCAATACAAAGCGAAAAAGGGAGAAGAAGCAAAAGTTAGTTTCTTCTTAGTAGAAGAAAATAGATGGCCAGAAAACTTAAATGCTGATATACTTATTGATGTAAGAATGAAAATAACTGGCACTCCTCAAGAAAATGCAAAAGAAGAGCTAATGACTGACTTGGCAATTGTGGATATGTCATGGTTAATAGGCACATCTCCAGGACTAGAAGCTCAAGAAACTAAAAGGATAAACATAAAGTATAGATACCACAGACTTAATTTTGATAAAGAGGTGGAACTGCATATTTCAAATCCAATAACAATAACAGTGCCTAAATAGATTATATAAACATTTCTCATAAAGTGCGACTCTTTTTTTAAGAGCCGCACTTTTTTTATCATGTAACAAGAAATAGTTACCTTTGTAATTCGAAAAAACATAAAATAATAAGAGAAATAATGTTCAAAGAGATTGTACTTAAAATAGTTCAGATGATTACTGCTCCAGATGTTTTATGGCAAAAATTATTAGCCAATGAAAACCATGAAGCTTTTCTAAATCGCTATCTCTACCCAATTTTTGGTGTAATTTCGCTTACTTCTTTTATAGGAGGAATCTGGATTACTCCAAATGGAGACCTGCAAACGGGATTAAAGAGCTCTATCATTAGCCTTGTTACAGTGTACGGCGGGTATTATATAGCATCATATATATTAAATGAGTTCTTACCTCGATTTGGAATATCAAAAAATGAACCTAAAACACAACAGTTTGTTGGATATGCATCTGCTCTTATGTATGCATTATTTATAATCCTACCATTCTTGTCAGATTTTTTTGTTCTTTGGGTATTTGCACTATACACAGCCTACATTGTATATATAGGCTATGGAGTATATATGAATGGCAAAGATGAACACCAAATGAGCTTTACAGGCGTTGCAACAACAGCTATATTATTAACTCCTGCCATAATTAATACAATCCTTTCATTTTTAATCAACTAAAAAACAACCTATGAAGCAAACTAAAATAAATATTAGAAATAAAAGGGCTACTTTCGATTACGAACTAATAGAAACATTCACTGCAGGAATAGTCTTGACAGGCACCGAAATAAAATCTATTCGTCTTGGAAAAGCAAGCTTGGTTGATACGTTTTGCATATTCGAAAAAGACGGATTGTGGGTAAAGAACATGCACATAACAGAATATTTTTATGGCTCATACAACAATCATAATGCACGTCGTGACAGAAAGCTATTGCTCAATAAAAGTGAGTTGAATAAAATATCAAGACTAACAAAACAATCTGGATTCACCATTATCCCCACCCGCCTATTTATTAACAACAAGGGTCTTGCAAAAATAAATATTGCAATAGCAAAAG
>CAZIUT010000104.1:0-1838 GCA_964542545.1 uncultured Dysgonomonadaceae bacterium
CTATTCCTTTCTTATAGGTGATAATCATAGGTATTTCTGTTCCATCTTTTGATGTATAGAAAACTTGCTTGCTTTCAAAATTATCGGCATTGTATTCCATCTCAGGAGCCCAATATACTTGATATTCTCCTTCGTTTGGCTGGAGTTTATAAATAGTTCCAGGGGTACTATAGTTAGTAAATGAGAAATACAATTCTTTGTCATCATTTTTACCACCAAAACCGCCTGCACTACCTATTCCTGGTAATTCAATTTCTCTTATCAGTTTCCCATCATAGTCGTATTGAAGCACTTTTGATACAGCATCAACCATATAATTGGCAAAGATGTATTCTGAACCTGTAGAGATACTCAACACGTTTTCAGTTTCAGCAATCAAATCTTTCCAGTTTTCTGGTGTTGGATTAGAAACATCAGTAGTTACCATGCGCTGATTAGGAGCGTTGAAGTTGGTAACTATAAACAGTTTACTCCCTTTGTTATCAGCTACATATGTGTCTGTTGCAATGTTGTCGTCAATAGTTATTATTTCGCTGTTTGGTTTTGTTAGGTCTTTAAGAAACAGTCTATTACCTGATGTTGAGATTCCTCCAGATATAATTAAATATCTGTCATCTTCGGTTACACTGCCACCTATGTAGCGATATTTCTCTTTCACACCGAAAACAATTTTGTCATCACTTTGTGGAGTTCCTAACTTGTGATAATATAATTTATGCTGATCTGTTTTTGCAGAAAGCTCGCTTCCTTCAGGCTTGTCGTAGCTTGAGTAGTAGAATCCATCATTGGCTACCCAAGATATACCGCTAAACTTAACATCCACTAAAGTGTCTTCTAAAACCTCTTTTGTTTCAGCATCAATAATTATAATTTTTCTCCAGTCGCTTCCGCCTTCCGAGATAGCATAAGCTACAATACTTCCATCTTTAGAAAAGCTAACTTGCCCAAGAGAAGTTGTACCATCTTCAGAAAATGTATTAGGGTCTAAAAAGACCTCTTCTTCACCATCATCACCCTTCTTACGATACATTACATATTGGTTTTGCAAACCATCATTTTTGTAGTAATACGTATACGCACCTTCTTTGAATGGAGCTGTCAACTTCTCATAATTCCATATTTTAGATAGTTCTTCTTTCAACGCATCTCTATAAGATATTTGAGTAAGATAATCGAAGGTAACTTTGTTCTCTTCTTTCACCCAAGCCTCTGTTTCGGCGCTCCTGTCATCTTCTAGCCAGCGATAGGGGTCGTCAACGTTTGTACCAAAGTAGTTGTCTGTTACAATTTTCTTTTCCGTTTTAGGATACACAAGCTTTTCTTGCTTTTGTGTACAAGAGAGTACCATAAGCCCAGTAAGTAAAGTTATAAATATTTTTGTTTTCATTTTTAATAAAAATTTTGTTATTCAAGGTGTAAAACTACTCATTTTCTACCATATTTTCCACATTATTCTTGAAATATACCTTTCCGATGTTTCTTCTTCAATTTCTGAGAAACAGATTAGCAAAACTGCGAATAATTTGGATTGGCTTCTTTCTCCACTTTATAGGGCATTGCTTTAAAAGTTGAAAAACCTTTTCTTCCTTGTTGTGTTAGAGTATCATGTCATACTTGTTGAATGTTGCATGCTCGACTTTTAGATTCATGTCATGGTTGTTGAATCGTCCAAGGTAGATTAGATTTTTATGTCATGCTTGCTGAATCAACCACGGTAGACTTGAGTTTTATGTCATGCTTGCCGATATCTTACACGGTGGATTTGAGTTATATGTCATGCTTGTCGAATCTTACATGGTAAATTTGAGTTTCATCTCATGTTTGTTGAATCTACCACG
>CAZIUT010000104.1:1938-6923 GCA_964542545.1 uncultured Dysgonomonadaceae bacterium
TAAAGGGCTTTATTTAGGTGTGGATAGTTCAAATCAGGTTATTTTATGTGGTTATATAAAAACTTGAGGATGTCCAAAATTTATTGAACATCCTCAAAATATATAAATATACTGTTTAGCTTTCTTCGTTTGCTATGCAAGCGATGCTGCCTTATTAATAGATTGTAAAAGTTTGCAATTTACTTATTCAACGCTCCCATCAATTCTCTTCTCATCGTATCCACACCAGGGAAACCCACTGAATGGAATGTATGATTACCCTCTCTATCAATGATTATATAGGTTGGTACGCCTCGTGCATTCAGGCTCTCTCTCAAGTAATCCCATTGCGCTTGATTCACTCTATAATGTTCACCTTTTAGATCGGGAATCATATTCTCCCATGTATTCTCAGGAGAGTTTTCACCTGCCAGGTATAGGAACACTAAATCTTCTTCATCGGCTAGTTGTGCCTTTAGCGGTTCCATCGCTTTGTTTGCCATTATGCATGGTCCACACCAAGTAGCCCATACATCCACTAATATCACTTTCCCTTTAAATGGCTTCATCATCTCCACAAACAGTTCTTCATCGGCATTGGTAGGAGTGTTCAACACTGTGAACCCTGTCTTATTCTTGTTCTCTTCAATTTTTGCCAATAGCGCCTCGTTTTCTTCTAATAGAACCTGCTTGATAACGTCAGGAAAATCCGATAGCTCCTCCTTTTGGTCATCGGTAAGTGGGTTGAAGCCCTCTATTTCACGACCTATTTTTTGAGCATTAATCAAATCAAACAATAACGCTTCGTCTGTCTTCCATATTTGCGATAGGAAACCTACACCCATTTGATTTTTTTGATACTCTTCTGCTAATGAACTGTATTTATCAAACACAGATTCCATTGAAGAGGCTTTTTTAAACTCCTCCTTATTCTCTTCTGCTAAAATATACTCATTGAAAAACACACGGTCTTCTTTTGACACCTCTTCATGTTGTGATATATAACGAACAACTTCATAAGGATCATTTCTTTTACTACGAGCATAACCCATGCTATGGACAAAACTTCCAATATTAGGAACAAGCAATATTGCTGGGTCATTGTATGGAATCAGTTGGTAATAATCCTGATAATCTTTGTCTCTCTCAACAGATTTGTAGCCCTTTTGAGCTTCCTCTCTTGATAGTTCATGTTTTTCTGCAAACGCCTCTATCAAATGAGCATCTGCAAATTCAATATTGTCGCTTAATGCAAAAGCGTCAATAGCTTTTGTAACCTTTTTAGCAAGAGGGCTTATGTCTAATGCATCATTGTGTGCAACACTTTCGTGATATTTATCTATTAAGAACGCTTTGTATTCATTCACGTCCATATCGGCAACAGATTCAATATAATCCGATTGTACAGCTTGCATTATATCCTTATTTGCAAGGTCATTATTCAGACGAGCTAGATAACCAGCATAGTAATATTTCTTTCCATAAGGTTCTTGCTCTTTCAACAAGCGACTTCCATCTCTGAAGAACTCAGGAAGATTGATAATGATACTTGATTCTTTACCAGGAGCTACTTTAATTGGAATACGTTCTAACTTGGATGCGAGTAAAAGATTAGTGGGGCTGTAGATAGGAATTTTCATACTAAACGCTCCTTTGTCATCTATCTCTAAAGGTATATTATTGTTTTTTCCCGTAATAGGATTGGAATACATCACTGTCCATTCAAGCGTGTTAGGTACATATCCCCACATCTTGCCACTTACAATAGCTTCACCTTTCTCCCAACCTAACTGTAGGTCAGTTTCTTCTTTATGTTTCTTTTTAAAATTGCGAGGAAGCTTAGGTTGTGGCATTTGTTTATTTACGAGGTCAATCCCGTAAATTTTAAAGCAATCTTCGCAATCGCTTTCAATAAAGTCGAATGTTTTTGTATTGATAGGTAGTGGTTCAAAAAGCAGCTTAAACGTTGCTTCCCCCGATTCAGGCATCCAAAACAGCGAGTCTAAATCGATGCCCTCTCCACTGCGAATCATATACTTTTTGCCATCGGCTTGCAGATAACTATCAGAAACGATTCTGATCCAATACTTCGGTGTGTAGAAAGCCGCTATATCAATCACTGTGACCGAGTCGGTGAGGGTTACTTTTGCAACTTCCAGCGAGCGGGTGTTGGCAAATGCTGCAGGTGGTAATTCTACTGTTCTTGATTCTGGTTGCGATGTGCAGGCTGTTAGAGCAAGCAGAGCAATTAGGAAATAGAGAGTTTGTTTCATGTTAGTGTATAATTTAGAATGTTTTTTTCAACTGTATCTTCTTATTCTAATAATGAACTTTTATTGATTGTAGCTTATGTCATACATAATCTTTAATCACTAAACTCAGCTTCCATTTTTTCTTTTACTGCATAAAAAGCTTTAGTAAAATCTCTAACAAGTATTTTACCATCGGGTGAAATTAGTACAAAGTATGGTAAGCCAGCAAAGGCGTAGTCTTTTTCTATTTTGTCATTACCATCTACCTTTTCTGCATCAAACCAAGGGTGAGCAAGCATGTTTTCTAAAACCGGCTTCAACTCTATGTTCATAAGTTTGCTGCCAGGAGGAGTTTTTTCATACATGTTTTTTATAGACTCTATTCTGTCGGTTACACCAACAACTATCAGGTGGTCTTTGTATTTATTATGTAGTTCAATTACTTTACTGTCAATCATAAATGAGCCAGGACACATTCCCCAATGATAAATAAGCACATACGAGCCAGCACAATCTTCTAAAGTTATCTTTTCTCCGTTCAAACCAGTCAAATGAAAATCAGGAGCTTTATTGCCGGGTTGCAATGCAGCTATTTTATCTAATTCCTTTTTCAGTGTCTTGCCGAAATAACTGTTTCTTGCTTCTTCATTCATCTTTTCATACTTCTCCTTTGTGGTTTCAAAAGGTGTAGAATTAACCCTTTTAAGGGCATCTATGATGGTATGTTCAGAAGATGGATATTTGTCGTAAAAATCGTTTCTTAACAAAGAAAGTTTTTGAAACTCTTCTTTATGGTTAAAATGGAAAGAGTTAAACTTATCAGCGTATTCTTTTGTTTTCGCTGTATCTTTTAAGGCAAGTGATTCTTCAATAAGCCGACCAAAACTGCCTCTTTCCTTTGCAAGTGAATCTTCAAGATGCATTGCTTTTTGCAATAGATCATTCTCATAAAGACCACCTTTCAATTGTGAGTGATAGATTTGTGCTGTTGTGCCAATTAAGCGTGTAGTTCCGTTTTCAATGAGCATCGATATTGCCATTCTATCGCTAGCAACTACTTTCCCAGAAACGGGTTTATATGTCATACTATAATAATCGATATGCTCGTGCGATCCGCTATATGTAAACTCATCTTGCTTTTCAACAATAACATTAAATGCGAAGTATCGTTTAAAGTTAGGAAAGGTAACTCGTTCAAAAAAGAGAGTGTCGCCAGGCATTAGGCCTTCAATTTCACCTTTAATTTTAAACGGAGAGGCATTTCCGCTGAGTGTAATAATGCTAAGCAGTAAAAGTATAAGAACTTTTTTCATAATATGTTTTGTTAGTTAGATTATAAAAACAAATATAGAATAAACTCTTTAAGGGAACTTCCCTTAAAGAGTTTATTATCAATTGTTTTTACTGTATTTATTCAACAGGCTTTCCATAACCCACCACCACTACATCGCTCTCCACTCTTTCCTTGGGAGCAACTTCTCCGTTTTGCAACCTGAATAAAGCGGATATTTCTACATTTGAAGCTGCTTTACCACCTGCTTTCATCAAAGCAATATCTTTGGGCATGAGCTTTATTACTCTAATTAATTCTGCATCCAATGAAGGGTCAACACCCTCAATTGTCTTTACATTAGATATTTCACCATTTGTGTTTACATCATAGGTAGCTCTTGTAACTCCCATTATACCGTTTTCTTGTGCAATTACTGGATACTTAATGGTTTGAGCAATAAATTTCAAAAACCCTTTGTCAGGATCATCAATTCTTTCATCATAAACTGTAACTCCTCCTTTTTCTTTGAGTTTATTAGTTGCTTCACTCTCAACCTTTCCATCACCTTGCAATGTAAAAACAATGGGCAATGTATATTTCACTCTCACAGCTTGGCCTCTTTGCATGCCTGGCTTCCAGTTAGGCATTTCGCCTATTACTCTCACAGCTTCTGCATCAAGAAGTGGGTCCACACCGCGAACTATGTTAATGTCTGATATGCTACCGTCTTTGTTGATTACAAAATTGGTTATTACTCTTCCTTGTTTCCCTTTCTCATGTGCTTCTTTTGGATACTTAACATTGTTTCCTAAGAATTTCATGAGAGCTTCTGTACCACCATGGAATTGTGGTTGGTCTTCTACTACTACAAATATATCCTCTGGGACATCAGTTGTCCCTTTCTTTACATCTTTATCACCTTGCAATGTAAAAACAATGGGCAATGTATATTTCACTCTCACAGCTTGACCTCTTTGCATGCCTGGCTTCCAGTTAGGCATTTCGCCTATTACTCTCACAGCTTCTGCATCAAGAAGTGGGTCCACACCGCGAACTATGTTAATGTCTGATATGCTACCGTCTTTGTTGATTACAAAATTGGTTATTACTCTTCCTTGTTTCCCTTTCTCATGTGCTTCTTTTGGATACTTAACATTGGTTCCTAAGAATTTCATGAGAGCTTCTGTACCACCATGGAATTGTGGTTGGGCTTCTACTACAACAAAGATTTCTTCTCTATCTGTTTTTCTTTCAGAATCTGCAATTTTTCCTGTTGTAGTTGGAATTTTAGTTTTGTCCTTTAATGTTATTATTATAACTCCATCTTTTCCTTCCTTTCCATACTGCTCTAGCGCTGACTTATCTTTCAAAACAGTGATAGACTCTATATTTGTCGGTATGATTGAATTCAATCTGAATCCTTTTACCATTTTCACATCGTCAACAATAATTAGCGGGTTGCCATCTCCAAGTTTTTTTTG
>CAZIUT010000105.1:0-6881 GCA_964542545.1 uncultured Dysgonomonadaceae bacterium
CATAAGAAGTAAATCCACCTGCAATAGATATTTCTGTTAATAAACGTGCATCAGGAGTACCATGACGCACCTGAACCGGATTTCTAACTGCAGATGTTACATTTCTGCAAATATCTACTCCATAATTTACTGCTGGAAAACCATTAAGCATAGAGCGACCTGTTTCGCGACTTTGCTTGATGCCCTCTTCAGCTTCATTATACCTATTCAATCGCGTATAACTATCAATAGTAGAAGGCAAAAGGTCTGCTTCACCTTCATCTTCAAGATACTTCAATAGTTCTATATGCTCTTTTTCCAAAGCAACGCCAGCACGAGGCTGAATGAGGGTAATGCCCTCCTCTTTGGCTTTGGCTAATTTGTTTCCAAATCTTTTTTCATGAGATATTGTTTTTTGGTAAGCTACAGACTCATCAAAGTCAACGCCTTCTCCTGTTTTCCATTGTCCTAATACTTCTTTTCTCTCTTTAAAAAACTCATCGTTAGAGAGCATCGTGTTGCTAATCTTCATTGTTTTATTTTTTAATTACAATTTAAAAGCTGTATGTTTTATAATTTCATAGTAGAAAAGGTTACAGATAAATGTAGTGTTTTATTTACTACTTATCGTATAATATAAATTTATGATATTTCTTTTTTCATAATAGTTAAAGCCAACTCTGCATCTATTGCGCATAAAAGCCCCATTGAGCCAAATATATATTTCTTATCTAATAGATATTTTGGGCGCTTTGGTTTCAAAGACATCAAGTTTTGCTTGTCGGCTCTAGCACCGTCCAAAATATTATCAGCATTGGCAGAGTTAACCAACACACCACCTATACCTACAACAAACTCCACATCTGTTAAGTCTTTTCCTGTTATAATATACATTTGGCCAAATGGAGTAAACGTAGTTTCCACTTTTCCTGTATGTCGTTCAACAGCAATTTTCAATGCAGATTTTGCTAATCCTTCTTCAATTTTTTGATTATCGCTGTTTTTCGCAGCTAAAGTGTTGGGTGAATCTTTGCATGTTTGTATCCAATTTAAAATATCGTCAGTATCTACCCCTATTTTACTGGATAAAGCATTTAAATCAGTCTCATCGGCAAGCGGTCCTAAGCTATATCTCATACCAAGATCGCCCTCAACCGTTCGTTTATTGTATGGTTCGGGTAGTCCCTTTATCATTACGTTTTCAAAAGTGGCCGTTCCTGCCGAAATCGAATAAACATCAGTAGTAGCACCACCAATATCAATAGCCATCAAATCGCCAATACCATCTGTTATGTCAGTACCTTTACTTAGCAATTCACAGCCATTAAGAACAGCAAGTGGTGTAGGTATTATCTCTGAGTTAGTCATACTCTGAACCCTACTGAGACCTTTTGCCTCAATAATTTTACTTATAAACAACTCTTTTATTTTCTGCTTTGCCGGTTCTATGTTTAGTTTATTAAACTCTGGCATAACATTTTCGGTAATCACGAAATCTTTACCCGATTCTAAGAATACTTCCTCCACTTCGCAGGCCGCGCTCTTATTTCCTGCAACTATTGTAGAAAAACCTCTATCAATTTCGCACAGTTTTTTAGCGTTACTAATAATTACCTCTTTATTTCCACCATCAGTGCCACCGCAAAGTAATATTAAATCGGGGTCGATATTATAAATCTCGTTCTGTTCTGCTTTTGAGATTTCAAAAGCATAAGTTTTAACAACTTTAGCTCCAGCACTTGAGGCGGCCATTTTGGCAGCTTTAGCAGTTAGTTCAGGCACAAGACCCAAAGCCACCATTTTTAACCCACCTGCAGCACTGCTACAACATAGAAGTTCATCGTATTTAAACACACCAATCTCATCTTCTAGTTTTTGCAAAGCACAGTTATAGCCATCCATCACATCGGTATCAATAGTGGTGAATGCAACTGAAGTGCCTAGTACTTCTGCCTTGATGGCATCTATAGCGGTTAATTTAGTATATGTACTGCCAAAGTCTGCAGTAAGATATTTCATGCCTATTTAGAAAAAAGGGTGTTTAAGTCAGCTATTGTTGTTTCCAACTGGGTGTTAGGAGGGTAAACGTTGGTGAAGCCCATATCCAAGAAGCGTTTTTCAACTTCTTCAAAATCTTGTTTACCAACTACCAAGTTTCCTCCAACCAATAAAGGAATATCTTTCAAGCCAGCCTCATCGCATTTATCTCTCAAACCATAGCAATCTATTTCGCCATGACCATAGAGCGATGATACAAGAATAGCATCAGCATTAGTTTCAACAGCAGCCTCAACAAACTCTTCTTGTGAAACCATTACACCCAAATTTATCATTTTAAAACCAGCTTCTTCTAAGGCAAAGGTTAGTATTTTATTGCCAACAGCATGTACATCAGCACCTATAACTCCCGTTACAATAACTTTTTTTTCCATAATAGTGTCAATAGTATTATCTTTAATATATGTCTTGCAAATTTAGTGACTTTATGATAATAAAAAAAGATAATAGCAATAATTAATATGCTACCACACTATAAACCCAGTGTATCTAAAAAGAATTGTTGTGAGAGGTTTTTTTTAAATTTAGGCATTGTGTAAAAAACAAATACAAAAAGGGCTAATAGCTCTATTGCTCCACATAGAATAAAAGCCCCCGAATAATCTATTACTTGAATTAAATACCCTACTAGCAGCATTCCAAATCCTATTCCCGAATCAAAAAAAGTGAGATATGTAGAATTGGCTGCACCTCTTTTATCTGCTTTTACATCATAGTTGGCAATGGCTTGAAAGGTTGCCATAATAATACCGAATCCAAAGCCTAACACTAATGCTGAAAGATGGTATCCGAAAAAGCTCTTATCAAATGACAAAAAGAAAAGCCCAGCTATGAGCAAACCTAATCCTAAGATGCATATCTTCTTTGGACCTGCTTTATCAAAAGATTTACCGCTTAAAATACGCGATATAGCAATTCCTAGAGCTATTAGCAAGAAAAATAGCCCAGTACTATCAATGCCTATAGAACGGCCATAGAGAGCAATAAAAGAGATAATTCCCCCATAAGGTATGGTTACCAAAAACACATTAAGAGAAACTGGCAGCGCCTTCTTTTCGATAAGAGATGATATTTTAAACATCTTCTTTACAGAACTTATTTTGGGTGTTCTTACAAATAGAGCAAGCAAAAGGCCTACAAAACTAAAACCAGCAGCTGAATAAAACAATCTTTTGTAACTACTATCTCCCGTAATAGTAATAGCAATCAATGGTCCAATTGCCATTGCAATGGTCATTGACAAACCAAAAACACCAATACCCTCGCCTCTTCTTTTCTCAGGAGCTAAATCCACAGCAATTGTCGACCCTGCAGTGCTCATAGAGCCCCATGCAAGTCCGTGCATAAACCGAAGCATAAGAACAAACCAGATGGATGTTGCCCATATATAACCAAAAAACATGACGGAAAACACCAACAAAGAGCCCACATATATACTGTACCTGCCCACAGCATCAAGCGCATAACCTGCAAAAGGGCGAATAAGTAAAGCGGCAATAGTATAAAATGAGAGTACCAATCCTATCTGACTTTCAGTAGCAGAGAAGTTATCAGTTAAAAAAACTGGTAAAACAGGCACCATAAAGTAAAAGGCGATTGCCATCAACAAGTTCGCCAGGGTAATCAACGTGAAATCTTTTGTCCAGAGTTTATTTTTCATTGCACAACAGTGTTTAAAAAATCAAAACTACAATTATATTTGCTTATTACAAAACAGTTTGTTTTATTACTGTGAACATTTAACGCATAAACGCTGTTTATGCCATGAATACAAACTAACATATTTATTTATACATCCTATGAAAATGAAAATTGAGGTATGGTCAGATATCATGTGTCCATACTGTTACATTGGTAAATTGCACTACGAAAAAGCCCTTGAACAATTTCAATATAAAGACCAAGTAGAACTAGAGTGGAAAGCATTTCAGCTAAACCCCGACCTACCCGACAAAGGAAAAGGAATACCTGTAAAGGAGTATCTTCAAAACACAGTTGGTGTATCTGAAGAGAATATAAAGAAAATGAACGACCAGATTGCTGAATTAGCAAAAGAAAACGGTGTGAAGTCAAACTTAGACAATGCTATTGCAGCAAACACATTAGATGCACATAGATTAATTAAACTTGCGGCCAACAAAGGGTTAGACTCAGCTGTAATGCTACTTATATCTAAAGCCTATTTTGAAGAAGCAAAAGACTATAGCGACCATAAAGTGTTAACAGAAATCGGAATAAGTGCAGGACTAGAAAAGAAAGAAATTGAAAATTTATTAAGCAGCGATGACTATGCTTATGAAGTGAAACAGGACATACAAGAAGCTAACAATTTAGGATTCGACACCGTTCCTACTTTTTTATTCAACAAAAAACATGCTCTTGTAGGTTCTCAACCTGTTGGTGCATTTATCAAGACATTACAAAAGGCCTTTTTAAAATGGCAGAAACAAGATTCTAATAAAAGCGAAGATGGAGTAGATGTTACTAAAGGAAAGTCGTGCTCTATAGATGGCACATGTGATATTTAGCTTTATTGAAGCCATATAATTTATAGTTTGCCACCTTTTCATTACTTTTGCGCTATAAAAACTTTTGAACAATGGAATTTAAAGTAATCAAGCACGAAAACACCAAGCAATGGGAAAAGGCATGGAATCTGTATGAAGAGAGCTTCCCTATAGCCGAACGTCGTAAACTAGAAGATCACCTACGTGCTTCTGAAAGTGAGTTTTTTCACCCTGTATCAATCTGGGATGAAAATCAGTTTATAGGCATAGTTTTCTATTGGGAGTGGAGCAGTTATCGATATATAGAATACCTTGCAGTAAATCCAGAGTTACATGGACACGGCTATGGTTCGCAAATAATTAAAAAGATAAGAGATTCAAAATACACCATTATATTAGAAATAGACCCACTGATAAATGAATTATCTGTAAGAAGACTACAGTTTTATGAACGGGCTGGGTTTACGCTCACCCCTTACAGATTTATGCATTTACCTTATCGTTTAGATGGTGCACCTCAAGAATTGCTCATACTGAGTTATCCACAAATGATAACCAAAGAGCAGCACAAGAATTTTCTTAACTTCATAGATGAACATGTTCGCAATTATTGCGAAATTCCTTCTTAAATAGGAGTAGCAATTGCTGCTAAAAACTCAATTAAGGATAATGTGCTGTTTATTCAACACGTTATCCTTTTTTTATTTATAATTGTATGTGTCATCAACAACTTGATATAGATATAGGGCTACACTATTTTTTTTAAA
The DNA here is from genome assembly GCA_964542545.1 of uncultured Dysgonomonadaceae bacterium. Taxonomy (GTDB): domain Bacteria; phylum Bacteroidota; class Bacteroidia; order Bacteroidales; family Dysgonomonadaceae; genus UBA2632. Next base: position 5,312 of record CAZIUT010000105.1, read on the forward strand.
ACTCGACACACTAAATCTACCAAAACATAAAAAGGTGACCTATATCTCTCATTTGTTGAATGTGACTTTCATAAGATGAAGTTATAAGATAGCAAAAAAAAAGACTTACAAGTCGACTTCGTATAAACAAAGTTAGCCACACCGAAACTGTTTTAACTTATTGCAAAATGTTTTAGTTGCAAAAGGACCTATACCCCTCTATTTCCAGTGCAAATGGAGCAACAGATGTTCGTTAATTCATTTTCTTCATTTCAATCGGAGAAAACAGACTCCGCTTATTAAATAATCTTAAGATAATTGGGCTAATTCATCTCTTTAATAATACGCTCGAAAAAATAGTTAAGCAACTATTGCTGCTGAATAAATTTTCTCAAAATATATTAGAGTAGTTATTGTTGCTATAACTATATTTTCATAAATAAATATGAGCAAATAGAATAAGAGTGGATGCAGAGACACATAGTTTTACACCTTTTCTTGTTCATAGGATTGGAGTTTTATGGCATTGTGTTGAATATTACATGGGTAGATTGAAGTTTATATGGCATAATTGTAGAATCTTACGTTGTAGATTTGAATTTCATGCCATAATTGTAGAATCCTACATGGGGGATTGGAGTTTCATGTCATAATTGTTAATCCCTACGCATAGTATTTGACTTCTGACTCATAAAATTTATCGTTAAACTAGATTATATATAAAAAGCTTCGATTTTATTCAAATCGAAGCTTTTTATATATAATTCAATGTTAAATTTGTTTTTACAAAGGCTATATCTATCTGATTCTATTTAACGACCTTATCAAAGCCTCATCGGCGCCAATTTTTCGTATAGCTAAATAGGTTAATACTAATGCTATAAAAGGAGTAACCATGCCAACACCTATATTCTCAAAAACAGAATGAGCTTCTGGGTTACGCTTTAAAATATAAAAAGCAATTAGTCCATAATAGCCAAGTATCAAGAACAAATTAAAACTGGCCAATCTTATTTGTAGCATTCTCTTTTTATATAAAAAAACAACTCCAACAGATAGTATTGCGCTTATATTCCCAATAATAAAGAGACCCAACGTTGAAAATATTATCTCTTCATTCATGTAAAAACCCATTGCCTCAAAATTAACAATATCTCCTGCAAAGGTAAATACAGCCAAATTTGTGAGCAAACTCACAACCATGCAAATAGATGCTAGTAGCAAATATACTGTTTGAATACGCTGCAACATAGCTTAAAATTGTTCTTTTTGTCTATCAGGATTACGGCTATAAATCTCATCGTGCTCCAACTCATCAATGGCAAGCAATGATGGTTTAGGAAGTTTTTCATAGAAACGAGAAATTTCTATCTGCTCGTGATTCTCAAATACCTCCTCTAAATTGTCGCTATACGAAGCAAACTCTAAAAGCTTTGCATCTAGGTCTTGTTTCATTACAACAGATATTTGATTAGCTCTTTTACCTAATACTTTAACTGTCTCATAAATGTTTCCAACATTTTCTGATAAATCTGATAAATTTCTTGTTTCAGTTGTTGTACTTGCTGTTACTCTTTTATAATCCATTATA
>CAZIUT010000106.1:0-1904 GCA_964542545.1 uncultured Dysgonomonadaceae bacterium
CATCGCGCTCCATGCTTAGCCAAGCAATGTATGCACCATTGGGCGAAAACTGTGGGCTCACATCATACCCCATCATACCTTCGGTAAGATTTTCAGTGGTTCCGTTTTCTAGCGAATACATATACAAGTCGGTGTTGGTTGACTCGGCATACGCTCTGCCTGTCAATTTTTTAGATGTATATACAATTGATTTGCTGTCGGCACTCCAAGCAACATCGCCTGTTCCACCAAACGGAAGCAGAGGGGCTTCGTAGGGTTCGCCTTCTAATAGGTCGACATGGTCGGCCAATTTGCCATTTTTGATAGTTGCATAAAAAGTGTGCGGAATTTCTTCTACCCAATGATCCCAATGTTTATACATGAGGTCGTCCACTACCCTACCTGTTGCATTTGGCAAATCAGGATAGCGTTCGGCAGCTGATTCTACACTCTTCACGTTTTTAATGTACATAACTTTGCTACCATCGGGCGAATAAGTAAATCCATTTATACCACCCTCAACATCGCTAATGCACTCCATACCACTTCCATCGGCATTCATCTCCCACAGTTGTGTAGTGCCTTCGTGGGTGCTTAGGAAAGCAATTTTGTTTCCATCGTCAATCCACTTAGCGCCGCTCTCGTGATTGTTGGTAAAGGTAAGTTGCTTCTTTTCAGTACCATCGATATTCATTTTAAATAGCTCGGTGTTGGATTTGTTCTCTTCAATGTCAACAAAGGTTACATGATAAAGCATCTCCTTATTGGTGGGAGATACTTCTACAGCACCAATTCGTCCGAAACTGTGGAGAACTTCGGGAGTCATTATTCCGTTTTCAACGGTTGGTGATGATTTTCCAATAATCGAACCCAAATGACTAGAGTCTGCTTGCTTTTCACCATTGCACGCCATCAAGAGTGTAGTGCAAGTAATTGCCATAAATAATAGTTTTAATTTCATAATTGTCTAGGAGTATGAGTTTTTATAATCTACTTCTGTATATACTTTTCTTTTTCCTCTATTCTATAATACCATCTATCATGCTGATGGTTCTATCGGTTAGTTGGGCTAGTTGGGTATCGTGGGTTACTATAACAAAGGTTTGATTGAGTTCGTTGCGCAGTTTAAAAAAAAGTGAGTGCAGCTCATCTTTATTCTCTGTATCGAGGCTTCCGGATGGCTCGTCGGCAAATACAATCATAGGATTGTTGATAAGCGCACGTGCAACTGCCACACGTTGTTTTTCGCCACCCGACAGCTCAGCTGGCTTGTGATGTTTTCTATCTGCAAGACCCATGAGCTCTAATATCTCTTTGGCCTCTTTAGTTGCTTGTGCACGGTCTTTTTTTCCAATTAATGCGGGTATCATGGTATTTTCAAGCGCAGTGAACTCAGGCAAGAGTTGATGAAACTGAAATACAAAACCAATATTCTTGTTTCTGAAATCAGAGAGTTTGCGGTCGTTGTACTTTGTTACATCGTTGCCCTCAAATATCACCTTGCCCGAATCGGGTTTGTCTAGTGTACCCATTATTTGCAACAAAGTAGTTTTGCCTGCCCCACTAGGACCTACTATAGAAACAATTTCGCCTTTGCTAATGGTTAAATCTACATTTTTCAACACCTGAAGGCTGCCAAAACTTTTGTTTATACCTTGTACCTTTATCATATATGAGTATTATGGAGTAGTTTTCTTTGTAATGAACTTATGAGTGTGCGAAGGTACTTAAAAATGAAATATTAACAAAAACAATTGAGTTAAGAGCTAAGAATTAAGAGCTTTGCACTTACTTTTTTGTGTTCCTTGCGGTTAAATTTTCATTTTTCTACGCTTTTGTAATTCTACATTATTGCAATCTTTTCGTTTTCTTTTCTAAATCTTGCATCGTAGATTTGAAATTCAACGCTTGTTTTTTGAATCTTG
>CAZIUT010000106.1:2004-6801 GCA_964542545.1 uncultured Dysgonomonadaceae bacterium
TTTTTTGAATCTTGCATCGTAGATTTGATATTTAAGACATATTTTTTGAATTTTGGCTGGCAAATAGATACATCTTATTAACAGTGTCTTTTAATTGATGTATTGCTTAACACTTTTTTAAATAGTGAATGTATCATAGCAACACGGATGTGGAATGTACAAAACTTACTATCATATTTATCGGTTTTTTATCAGTTCAGGTGCAGTGAAAAAACCATACCCCTCTGAACCTTGTTTCTAGATAATTTTCATGCTATCGGTTCAGGCAGTCTAAACCTTCATAAGCTTTTCTGGCAATGAGTTTAAACCACATCGGCTCAGTATCGGTTTAGGTGGGTTAAACCCTCGCTATACTCTATTGGTTTACGGTTTAGGGCCTATATAGTAGGCCCAACCTAAACCTATAGAACATTAAACCTTAAGATGAATTCTAGAAGACCATAAGACGAAAGAACTTATCCACAGTTATAAATGTTTGTCACAAACAAAACATCCTCACAATTGTTAATCCTAAAAGACCAATCAGAACAAACAAAACATGACAAATTTACACGATTTTCGGAAAGATTATAAACAAGATACCCTATCGATAGAAAAGATGAACGATAACCCTGTCGTTCAATTTGAAAGATGGATGAAAGAGGCTATTTCATCGGAAGCAGTAGCAGAACCCAACGCCATGACATTGGTAACCTCCACGCGCGATGGCAAACCATCGGCTCGTGTGGTATTGCTAAAGAGTTTCAATACTGAAGGGTTTGTGTTTTACACCAACTACGAAAGCAGAAAAGGGATGGAGCTAATAGAAAACCCGCATGCAGCTATCGTGTTCGACTGGCATGTAATGGAGCGTCAAGTAAGGATTGAGGGTATTGCAAAGAAGGTGTCGGCAGAAGAGTCTGATAAATATTTCTATTCGCGACCCAAGGATAGTCAGTTGGGTGCATGGATATCGCCACAAAGCAGTTTTATTGATGGACGTGAAGAGCTTGAGGCCAGACAAACAAAAATAGAAACTGATTTTAGTGAAAAACCCATTACTCGCCCTCCTAACTGGGGTGGTTTTGTGGTGCAGCCGCACACTATTGAGTTTTGGCAAGGTCGTCAAAGCAGGTTGCACGATAGGTTGATTTATCTAAAAACGGGGGATGAGTGGATATTGCGAAGATTGGCACCTTGAATAATGGTTAATTATCTCTTGTCTCTTGTCCCTACGTTTTAAAACGTAGCCTCCATTCTAAAGCCATACTTCAGCACCCCTGGATGATTGCGATAAGTTAATCGGTGAATGTATTCTACACGCAGCAAGCCTAGTATATTGGCAATACCCACAACGCCCTCCATATAAGGTGTGTTACTCATTGTGATGGTTTGTTGAGGAAACACAAACAGACCATTTTCTTTAGTGGGGATATTCTTATTACTCAACCTGCCGTTGAATGCACGAAGGATAAGAAGCTCTCTAAAGCCTAAGCTCTTGAATAGTGGAACACGTGCAAACAGCAAGTTGTCGGCCACGTAAGTAGCTCTAATGCTATATTGCTCATCGTTTATAAAGTCTAAGGCTCTTACTAAATAGAAAGCTTTGTTGTCAACAATGAATTCTCTATTTGCATTTGGATACAACAGCAAAGGGAAAGGTGCTTTGGTCCACACTTTTTGATAGTCTGCAACCAAATCTAAATGTCCATGATGGGCCAAATTGAATCTTTTTTGAAACGATAGTTCTGTTTTTTGATACAACTCATTTCCACCAAAGATACTATTCTCACCAATGGTGTGCGATAGCATAAATAAAGGCTCTGTAAGCGAGAATGGGGTACGATTGCGTTTGTCTTGAATATATGCTTCGTTTGGAAAGTAACGCAAGGATAGCCCTGTATTTCTTGATTTGAGGGATGCCAATGGCTCAGGATATTTATCAATATCGACAGCCGAATAGGTTAATTGCGAAGCCGATTCTATTTCTGATACCCTACCCCACAAATGATAATATAGTCCATAGAGTGTTTCTTTCTCATAATTCACTTCTGTGAATTTTCTATAAGTCATTGATTGGCGAGAGCGACTATAGGAATACAAAAGAAAGTCATTGGGCAAACGTGGATGATTCTGACCAGGTGAGAAAATATCGTTTTCGTGTATCAGTCTGATACTATTGCGCGGAAATTCATCATCGTGGTAGGCTTTCTTATCAAAAGACCATGCCAACTCTCCCCTATACTTTAGTTTTCTATCTTTAAAACCATAGCCCACATATCCTTTAACAAACAAGTTAGGATGCAATCGTGCATTGCTTGCCAAAGACATTCGCAACCGAATGCCTTCTAAATGATTATAAGAAGGTATTTCTTGTATTCTATATAAATCGAACTTATTGGTGTTTGGGTTGCCCAATGGCAAATTATTGTTGACCACAATATTAGTTATCTGATATAGATAATAGGGCCATTTATTGCGTCCCTCATCGCCCAGTATGCGCATTGCTTTCATGATGGGCACCTCATTTTTGTATGCTACAGGCATCAAATATATCTCTAGTGTGTGCAAGTTGTTTGCACTAAGCTTTACTTCTTGCGTGTGATAGCCTGTGAACATTATTTTTAAGCGTTTTTCGCGAAGAATATCTTCTGAAGTATCTATTGCAAACTGGCCTCCGCTATTGGTTAAATCGCCTTGCGATGTTCCCTCAAAAAAAAGAGCTACAAAAGGCAGTGGTGTTTTGTTTACAGCATCTAGCACTACCCCACTAACAACAGTTCCTGATTGAGCCATTAAGCCCAACCAGGAACTAAGTATTAATAATAATATGAGTGCTGTCTTTTTCATTTTTGCTAAATGATTATAAAAAATAAGTTCTATTTAAATATTGTCATTTAGCTTTTCTATTGCTATTTTGATTCAACTCTTCTATGTTTCCTCCCTATTAACGTATAGCGGGAGAAATTGTTTCACATTGTGATAGTCACTCTATTAATATATTGTTTATCCGTATTAAATGTTTGTATTACTAAAAAAAGGCATAGTATTTAAAGAAGATGAGAGAGCATGCGATACATTTCTACGTAGCGCACACACCTCACTTTTATCAATTATCTTTTATCTTTAAACTAGTAATTTTCTAAAGCTTTCTGTATCTCACTCTTTTAGGCTCAACATTGCCCATTCTCATTTTCTTGTTCTCTTCATACTCGCTATACGAACCTTCGAAATAGAACACCTCTGAGTTGCCCTCGAATGCTAAGATGTGCGTGCAAATTCTGTCTAAGAACCATCTATCGTGAGAAATAACAACAGCACAACCAGCAAAACTTTCTAAACCCTCTTCCAATGCACGCAATGTATTCACGTCGATATCATTGGTAGGCTCATCCAGTAGCAATACGTTGCCTTCGGCTTTTAGTGCTATTGCAAGGTGTAAACGATTGCGCTCACCACCCGAAAGCACACCACACATTTTTTCTTGATCGCCTCCCGAAAAGTTAAATCTACTTAGGTATGCACGAGCATTAAGTTCACGTCCACCTACATTTACAAAATCAGAGTCTTGAGACACTACTTGATATACTGTTTTGTTTGGGTCGATAGAGCTGTGAGATTGGTCTACATAAGCAGTAACTACAGTTTCGCCCACTTCAAATGTTCCTTTGTCAGGAGTTTCAATGCCTTCAATTAAACGGAACAATGTAGTTTTACCAGCACCATTAGGACCAATTACTCCTACAATACCATTTGGAGGAAGTGTAAAGTTTAGGTCGTCAAACAATAGTTTATCGCCATATGCTTTCGCTACACCATGCGCCTCAATTACTTTATTACCTAAACGAGGGCCATTAGGAATAAATATCTCCAATTTCTCTTCTACCTCTTTTTGGTCTTGATTTAAGAGTTGTTCGTATGAGTTTAAACGAGCTTTACCCTTAGCCTGACGTGCTTTGGGGGCCATGCGAATCCAATCTAACTCTCTTTCTAATGTTTTGCGACGCTTGCTAACAGTTTTCTCCTCCATTGACATGCGTTTGGTTTTTTGCTCCAACCACGAGGTGTAGTTTCCTTCAAATGGAATACCCTCGCCACGATCAAGCTCAAGAATCCAACCAGCCACATGATCTAAGAAGTATCTATCGTGAGTAATACAAATAACTGTTCCTTTATAATGCTGTAAGTGTTGCTCTAACCAATCGATAGACTCTGCGTCTAAATGGTTGGTAGGCTCATCTAGCAATAACACATCGGGTTCTTGCAATAGTAATCTACACAGTGCAACACGACGAAGCTCACCTCCCGAAAGATGGCGAATAGGTTCATCTTCGGGTGGACAACGCAATGCATCCATGGCTCTTTCCAGCCTATTATCAATAGTCCATGCATCTGAAGCATCTAGTTTATCTTGCAATTCTGCTTGACGAGAAAACAGCTTATCCATTTTATCGGCATCTTCATAGTATTCGGGCAAACCAAACTTTAGATTAATATCTTCATATTCTTGCAACAGATCCATTATGGGTTGCACACCTTCGCGTACAATATCTATTACTGTTTTTTCTTCGTCAAGTTTAGGGTCTTGTTCTAAGTATCCTACTGTGAAAGATTTATCTGAAACAATTTCGCCTTGATAATCTTTTTCAATACCGGCTATCATTTTCAACAGGGTTGATTTACCCGATCCATTCAAACCAATGATACCTATTTTAGCACCATAAAAAAATGATAAATAGATGTTTTTAAGAACCTGTTTTTGGGGTGGAAAAGTTTTACTAACGCCCACCATAGAAAAGATAATTTTTTTATCGTCTG
>CAZIUT010000107.1:0-6787 GCA_964542545.1 uncultured Dysgonomonadaceae bacterium
TAGTTCGCTTATCACAATTTTTTGTTTTTAAATTTTCATAAATATAATTATAAATATTTTTCTATCGGTTTCTTTATACTTCTCACGAAGTGTTTTAATCCGATACAATACAAAGAACAAACCTAATTGTTTTATAGTTAGGTCTGTTCTTTTTGTTTAGCATTGAAAGAAAACATGCTAGAAAAAACTACTTCTTATTTTTATGTCTGTTTTTCCTAAGTCTTTTCTTTCTTTTATGCAGTGACATTTTCTTTCTTTTTCTTTTTTTTCCGCTTGGCATTTACTTGTTCCTTAATTTGTTATTACTAATAATTTATTTTCTTTTTGTTTGCTCCTTTACTAAATTTACAAAGGCTTTTGCAGGCTTAAAGGATGGGATATTGTGTTCAGGGATTATAATTGTCGTGTTCTTAGAAATGTTACGAGCTGTTTTTTGCGCTCTTTTCTTTACGATAAAACTTCCAAATCCACGTAGATATACATTTTCATTTTCAGCCAATGATTCTCTTACAACGTCCATAAATGATTCCACTGTTGCCAAAACAGAGGCTTTATCTATACCTGTGTTTTTAGCAATTTCGTTTACGATGTCTGCTTTAGTCATTTTTTATTTTTATAAATAGGTTTATTGTTACTAATTTTTTGGATTGCAAATATATAGCTTTTTTCAATAGATGGAAAATAAAAGACCTCCAATTTTCATTCTTTTTCGTAAATTAGCCGATTATTGTGCTCATTTAGTGTATATATCAAAATTAAGTGAGTTATTGGTTATCTTATAATTGCAAATATAAAGACAGTGATTGATTTAAAACAAAAAAATATTAGTGCTCTTCTCATAGATTGGTATGAAATAAATATGCGTACATTGCCTTGGAGAGAAACTAGTGATTCATATAAAATATGGATTTCTGAAGTTATATTACAGCAAACTCGTGTTGCGCAAGGTTTAGATTATTATGTTCAGTTTGTAGAGAAATTTCCTTCTGTTAATGTTTTGGCTGAGTCTTCTGAAAATGAGGTTTTAAAAGCTTGGCAAGGGCTAGGTTACTATTCAAGGGCTCGCAACTTACACAAAGGAGCAATGAATGTTGTGAAGTCTTATGATGGAAAATTACCTGAAACTTACAAAGAGATAATCTCTATTGAGGGCATTGGAGAGTATACAGCAGCAGCTATTTTGTCTATTGCTTACAATAAACCATATGCAGTAGTAGATGGTAATGTTTATAGAGTTCTCTCCCGTTTGTTTGCTATATATATACCTACTGATACTTCAGCAGGTAAAAAGCATTTTGCAAACTTAGCCCAAAATATTTTAGATGCATCAAGACCAGGAATGCATAATCAAGCAATAATGGAGTTTGGAGCTTTGTGTTGTACGCCATCACAGCCTTTATGTGAATCCTGTCCTTTGCAATTTTTATGCGAGGCTCATCAATTGAATATGCATTCGGAGTTTCCAGTTAAAAAAAATAAGGTGAAAGTCAGAAATAGGTATTTTCATTATTTCTATATCAAAGATAAAGATTACACCTATTTAAATAAGAGGCTTGGTGATGATATTTGGAAAAACATGTACGAGTTTCCTCTAGTTGAAACTGCAAATGACATTGGCCTATCAGACTTGATGGTTACAGATGCTTTCAAAGCAATTTTTGGCACAGATACAATAACCATAAATTCAATTTCGAAGCAAATAAAGCATGTGTTAACCCATCAGCATATCTATGCAAAGTTTTATGTTGTAGATGCTGCAAAATCAGATTCGTTTCTAGGGGACTTATTTTTAAAAACACATACAAGCGAAATACCCTTGTATCCAATTTCAAGGCTTATACACAAATATTTAGAGCATAAATAGTTTGGTTTTATTTTATCTAGATGTAAACAATTGTTTATTTGAAAAAAAACACTACTTTTGTCTAAGAGGTAACAAGATCGTTTAACAATCAAAATTAATAAACTATGTCGGTAAATAAAGTAATCCTTTTAGGGAATGTAGGTAAAGATCCTGAAATCAAGTATTTTGATAATGACAGGGCAGTAGCAAACTTTTCATTAGCAACTACTGAGCGCGGATATAGAACATCAGGTGGAATAGATGTTCCAGAAAAAACCGAGTGGCACAATATTACATGTTGGGGAGGTCTTGCCAAAATTGCAGAACAATATGTGAAAAAAGGTGACCCTCTTTATATAGAAGGTAAAATTAGAACTCGGTCATATGACGATAAAAACGGTGTTAAAAAATACGTTACAGATATACATGCAGATAATTTAGAAATGTTAGGTAGAAGATCTGATAGAGGTTCTCAACAATCACAAAGTGATTATACACCAAATACGCAGCAATCATCTACACCTGCTGTCGACTCATCTTCGGAAGTTGATGATTTACCATTCTAATTGAAACAAAAAACAAAGAGGATCTCATTTTCTAAGTTGATAATTATAGGAAGTATGACATTCTCTTTTTTTATACTATAATTAAAAATATTTCACTTGGATCCTGACTTAATTTATATCTTATTATTTAATCTATTGGTTTCAGTTTTTACTGTTTCCGAGTATTTTCTTATTGGTCTTATTTTTCTTCTTATCCTAATCAACACTTTTGTATCTAGTTCAGAAGTTGCATTTTTTTCTTTAGATAACGATGATATAGATGAGTTGAAAAATAGTACATCACCCAATAAAGTTCGTTTACTGGAAAGTTTAAGCAATTCTGATAAATTGTTAGCATCCATTCTTATTGCTTACAATATAATTAATGTGGCAATAATTACATTGCTTATTTATTTTTCTGAGAAAATTTCCTTTTTTGCTGCTAGCTCCGGTATCAGTTTGTTGCTTTTACTTGTGGGTGTTGCTGTTGTTTTAGTTTTAACTGTCGAAATATTGCCTAAACTTTTTGCATCACATAACCCTCTTAAAGTTGCACAACGTAACATTAGGGGAGTATTGTTAATTGATGCTATTGTCTCTCCATTTTCATCATTTCTTATACGCTTTACCAGTATTTTTAATCAATCATCGGTCCATCGTAAGCATGAAATATCTATGGACGATCTTTCTAAGGCTTTAGAACTCACATCAAATGAGTCTTCTTATGAGCAACAAGATAAAGACATGCTTGAAGGAATAATACGTTTTAGGGATAAAGATGTAAGTGATATTTTAATATCGCGAGCCGATATGTTCGCATTAAGTATTAAAACGTCTTTTCATGATCTCATTGAATTTATTAAAGAGGCAGGCTTTTCTAGAATACCTATTTATGAGGATAATGAAGATGAGATAAGAGGTGTATTGTATGTAAAAGATTTACTTCCACACATTGGTAAGTCTGAAGTTTTCAAGTGGAATAAGCTCATCCGACCAGCTTATTTTGTTTCAGATAATAAACGCATCGATGAGCTTTTAGAGGAGTTTAGAGCTAATAAAAATCATATGGCTATAGTTGTTGACGAATATGGCGGAACATCAGGTATAGTGACAATGGAGGACATTCTAGAGGAGATTGTAGGCGATATAAGTGATGAGTATGATGATGAAATTCCATTTTTTACCCTCCAGCCTGATGGTTCATACATATTTGATGGGAAAACTCCTTTGGTTGATTTCCTAAGAGTTGCAAATATTCCTGAGAAGTATTTCGATGAAATGTTGGAAGATGTTGATACAATTGCAGGACTAATATTAGAATTGAATGGGACATTTCCAAAACAAAAACAATCCTTTAAATATTTAGATTATACTTTTAGGGCCGAAGAGATGAACAAAAGACGAGTTGTAAAGGTAAGATACTTTCCTCCTGCAAATTAGATATATTCTCTTCTAAAGTTCATTCTTTATACTTCTGAATTATATACATGGAGGTCTTTATTGTAACTAGCTATTTGAATCTAATTTGTTTTTTATACCTTTGAAGTAAATTATAGATTAGATGCTAATTAAAAAAGAATTCATAGAAGAAGATTGCTTGTTGGGAATTTGGGAGATTACAGAAACTCGTGAACAGCTTTTGGATATGCTTTCTGTTGAGAATAAAGAGAAAGCATATAGTAGTCTATCTAATATAAAGTCAAGAAAAAGACAGTTAGAGTGGTTGTCAACTCGTGTTGTATTGCAAATTCTCACAAACGACAATAAAACAGTAAAACACACTTCTCAAGGTCAGCCTTTTCTATCTGATAATTCCTACCAAATAAGTATATCACACTCTAAGGACTACGTAGTTGTTTTATTGCACAAACATAGAAAAGTGGGTGTAGATATAGAGAATTATTCTAATCGTGTTCTTAAAATTGAAAAAAGGTTTATTTCTGATGACGAGTATATTGACCCAGAAAATCGAGTTCTACATTTAATCTTACACTGGTGTGCCAAAGAAACTTTGTATAAATTGATGGACTCAACCAAGATCATTTTTAAAGAACATCTTCATGTTCATCCTTTTTCAATACAAAATAAGGGAGTTATTAAAGCTAGCGAATCTCTCTCTGTAAATAAAACACTTTTTGATATTTATTATGAGGTAAACGAGAACTATATTATTACATGGGGCATGCTGTAATGATTTTTTAATTAACTCGTATTACTCACGTTTTTACCTCTAGTTTAAATGTCGAGGCGAAAAACTTAGCGGTATAAATCACTATTTGAAGGGCCTCGCAGTCTGCTAAAGATCTTGAGGTTGCCTGCCATAATCGTAGAGTTTACACTGTTGATGCAGAACTAAAAAAGTGTGCTGTACTGTTGAATAAAAAAAGCGTCAAGATTTATAATCTCGACGCTTTTCAATAGTATTGGATATTAAAACTATGCGTTTAAAGAAACTCTTTTGAATTCTGTAACGGTAAGTTCTTTATCGTTTTGTTTCATAAACTCTTCGATAGAGAGTTTGGTGTCTTTCACATATTCTTGTTGTAAAAGAGTAGTATCCCTGTAAAACTTCTGTAATGCTCCTTCAGCTATACGATCTAGTATTTGCTCAGGTCTTCCAGCTTCGCGTGCTTTGTCGCGTGCTATTTGCATCTCTGTTTCTTTCAATTGCTCAGGAATTTGATCAGGAGTAACTGCTAGAGGATTCATTGCCGCAACTTGCATTGCAATGTCTTTAGAAACGCTCGCATCAACATCTTCTTTGTTAAAACCAATGATAGTTGCTAATTTGTTTCCTGGGTGGATGTATGCTACTACAGATGGTGCTGTGATATATTCATAATATCCCAATTCCATTTTCTCACCTGTTGCACCTATTCTATCAGTAATTAATTCAGATACTGTTCCGTGTTGCATAGGAAGCGCTAATAACTCTTCTAAGCTTTTAGGTTTGTTGCTCATTGCAACATCTAATATTTGCTCTGTTAGAGTTATGAACTCAGCATTTTTTGCAACAAAATCAGTTTCACATTGCAAAGCAATAACTGCTCCATGCCCTTTTTCTGTTTTTGCTAGGACACAACCTTCGCTAGCTTCACGGTCTTCACGTTTTGCGGCAACAGCTTGTCCCTTTTTACGGATAATTTCTACTGCTTTGTCAAAATTGTTTTCAGCTTCAACTAATGCATTTTTGCAATCCATCATACCAGCACCTGTCATTTTGCGTAAGTGCTGGATGTCTGCCATTGTAACTGCCATATATAATATAGTTTTATTTCGGGTAAATATTCTTTTATTCTTCTTCTTTTTTGTCTTGTGCAGGCTTGCTTTTAGCTACAGGTTTCTTTTCCTCTGTAGGTTTACTTTCTTCAACGGGTTTGTCTTCTTCAACAGATGCTGTTGGAGCTTCTTCTTTCTTTACAACACGTTCTCTTCTACCTACTCTTGATTTTCTTTCTCTGCGCTCACCTTCCTCATGTTCTTCTTGCTCAGCTTTGGCATTTACATCAGCTCTCTCTACTTTTCTTTCTTCTAATCCTTCACGTATGGAAGTTGTGATGTAGTCTAAGATGAGTTCTATAGATTTTGTTGAGTCATCGTTTGCTGGAATTACAAAATCAATATCTCTAGGGTCTGAATTTGTATCAACAATTGCAAATACTGGAATTTCCAGTTTGTTAGCCTCTCTTACTGCAATTTGTTCTTTCATTACGTCTACAACAAAAATAGCAGCGGGCAAGCGTGTTAAATCTTCAATAGATCCAAGGTTTCTTTCAAGCTTAGCACGTTGACGTGTTACTTGTAGTTTCTCGCGTTTCGATAGCGTGTCAAAAGTTCCATCTTTGATCATTCTATCAATAGTACCCATTTTCTTTACAGCTTTACGAATGGTTGGGAAGTTTGTTAACATTCCTCCTGGCCAACGCTCTGTAACGTAGGGCATGTTTATTTTTAGTGAAGCATCTGCAATAATTTCTTGACCTTGCTTTTTTGTTGAAACAAACAAGATTTTTTTGCCAGACTTAGCTAGTTGCTTCAATGCATTAGCTGCTTCTTCGGTTTTTGCTATCGTTTTGTGCAAATCGATAATATGGATACCGTTTCTCTCCATGAAAATATAGGGAGCCATTGCTGGATTCCATTTTCTTTTTAAGTGTCCGAAATGTGCTCCGGCTTCGAGTAATTGGTCAAATTCTAATTTTGCCATTGTTTTTTATAAGTTAATCGTTTACTTTCTTTTTCTGAACCGAATCGAAAAGTAAATTACTTCTTTAAGAGAAGTAATGTCCTTTCAATTTAGATACTAAACGCCTTTCTTTGAGAAAGAAATCTATAAAATTTTCTTTCTCAATATATATAGCGATAAAAATCGTTTGTGATAAGTTTAACGTTTCGAGAA
>CAZIUT010000108.1:0-6748 GCA_964542545.1 uncultured Dysgonomonadaceae bacterium
CAAAAATACAAAGAAAAAAGGACGAATAGAAAACAGAGTGCTTAAATGATGTTTTTAAACTAATTAAATATAGCAGTTATCTCAATTTACCCCATTAAAATTCAACTCGTATTATTCATCTTACGGTAATGAATACACACTTACTTAACATTCAAAATGTGAGGAAACAGACAATCCTCAACCCTACTTTTAATTCTCCCAATTACAGCAAGCATTCATAATTGGCCCCTTGCTTTACCATTCAAGTAAAATAACGATAAGCTTTAGAATCAATCAAAACAGAAATAAATTAATACTATCATCTGCAATTTACTGCAAGATAAATAGCATTTGCTCAATCTCACTAACACTTTAAAAAACTTGTATAATTAAAATGTATCGTTACCTTTGTTTTTTTCAAGAATTAAGAGAGTGAAAAGAGACCTTTTTTTAATCAAAACTGTCATTGATTTGCAGGCTCTTTAGATGTAATAAAAGGCTTGCAAAACATAAATCTTTACACTTATCACAAATAAATAGTTAGAGAAAATTTATTTTATGAACAAACAGTTAGTTTTAGGTGCTGAAGCTATTGCAATGGCTGCTCTTGATGAAGGCATATCGCGTGTGTATGCCTATCCAGGAACACCTTCTACAGAAATCACAGAGTATATACAACAAAGTGCCTATGCTCAGAAAGAAAATATTTATTCTACTTGGTCTACTAATGAAAAAACGGCTTATGAGTCTGCCTTAGGAATGTCGTATGCAGGAAAACGAAGTTTAGTTTGCATGAAACATGTAGGACTAAATGTTGCAGCAGATGCATTTATGAATTCAGCCATCACGGGTATACACGGAGGATTGGTGGTGGTGGTTGCCGACGACCCATCGATGCACTCATCGCAAAACGAACAAGACTCGCGGGTTTATGGAAAGTTTTCTTTCTTACCACTATTAGAACCATCTAACCAACAAGAAACATACGACTGTGTGAGGAGTGCATTCAACCTGTCAGAAGAGATGAAGCTTCCTGTAATAATTAGGATCACTACCCGTCTTTCTCACTCACGAGCAATAGTTGAAAGCAGAAAGGCAGTGTCACAAAATAAATTGAATCCTGAAACAGACCCTATGAGATGGATTCTTCTACCAGCAATTGCACGCAAACAATATGCCAACTTGCTTGAGATACAAAAAGAGTTGGTAAAACACTCAGAAGCATCTCCGCTAAACAAAGTTGTAAAGGGCAAAGGCAAAAAAGGTATTATTGCATTTGGGCTTGCCTATAACTATGTGATGGAGGTTATAACTGAATATGATTTAAACATTCCTGTTTTAAAAATATCACAATATCCTCTTCCCGAAAAATTGGTTAAAGACTTTTATAACAGTCACGACTCTATATTAGTGGCTGAAGAGGGCTATCCTGTATATGAAGAGCTACTAAAAGGATATTTTGACAACTCGAAAATAACAGGCAGATTAGACAATACATTGCCACGCAAAGGAGAACTATCGCCAGATGCTATTGCCAATGCACTAGGTGTAAACAATGGTGTGCCCTCTGAAGAAGCAAGCAATATTCCTGGAAGACCACCCAGATTGTGCGATGGCTGTAGTCATCGCGATTTATATGAAGCTTTGAATAATGCCCTAATAGACTATGAGCAAAAGCATGTTTTTTCTGATATTGGCTGCTATACATTAGGAGCTTTGCCTCCCTTTAATGCAATAAACACTTGTGTAAACATGGGGGCATCCATAACAATGGCTATAGGTGCAGCTGAAGCAGGAATTCACCCAGCTGTGGCTGTAATAGGCGACTCTACTTTTACTCACTCAGGAATTACAGGCTTGCTTGATGCAGTAAACTACAACTCGCCTGTAACTGTAATAATATCTGACAATTATACAACCGCTATGACTGGAGGACAGGATTCTGCAGGCACAGGAAGGCTCTTTAAAATATGCCAAGGGGTGGGTGTATCAGAAGAACATATTAAAACTATTATTCCACTGAAAAGGAATTTAGAAGAAAACATCAAAATTCTTAAAGAAGAGTTTGAATATAAGGGTGTATCGGTTATTTTGGCAACACGCGAATGTATTCAAACACTAAAACGTAAAAAAAGAAAATCAAACAATGCATAAGAATGTTATTTTAGCAGGAATTGGCGGTCAAGGTATTCTCACATTGGCAGCTATTGTAGACCATGCAGCTATGCAATCAGGATTATATATAAAACAAGCTGAGGTGCACGGTATGAGCCAACGAGGAGGTGCAGTGCAGTCTCATTTGAGAATTTCTGACAAAGATATTTTCTCAGATCTAATACCAAAAGGAAAGGCACATTTGATACTCTCATTAGAGTTAATGGAATCGTTACGATACCTGCCATATCTTGCAAAAGATGGAATTATTATAACAGCTACAGAAACGGTGAAAAATATACCTAACTATCCAGAAGAAGAACTTATTGTTCAGAAAATTAAAGAGAGTGGTTTTAAGCATATCTTTATTGATGCCCGAAAAACAGCCAAAGAAGCTGGCAATGCAAAAACAGAGAATGTGGTAATGATAGGGGTTGCATCTAAATTTCTGGGAATTGATAAAAAGGAATTTCACAATAGTCTGAAAATGTTGTTTGCCAATAAAGGAGATGATATTGTTGCACTCAACCTTAAAGCTTTTGATTTGGGCGAAAAACTCTCTGCTGAATTATAGAATTGATATATTTGAAAGCTTTAAAAGAAACCTCCATAAATAAATAAAAATGATTTGGAATAAGTACATAGAAACTGCCAATAAAGAAAAGCTGAGGTCTATTCAAAATGAACGTTTGATAGAAATGATTGAACGTATTTATTACAACGTGCCGTTTTATAGAAATAAGTTACAAGAAAAAGGGATTGAACCTGGAGATATAAAATCTGTAGACCAACTAAAAGATCTTCCTTTTACAACAAAAGACGACCTTAGAGATAACTACCCGTTTGGCCTGTTTACTGTGCCGCAAAGTGAAATTGTACGCTTACATGCCTCAAGCGGCACAACGGGCAAACCAACTGTAATTGGCTATACCCGAAAAGATTTACAAACATGGAGTGAAGTAGTTGCACGCTCTCTTTCGATGGCAGGAATTGGCAAATCAGATGTTATGCAAGTGGCTTATGGTTATGGTCTATTTACTGGAGGACTCGGTGTACACTATGGTTCAGAGAAAGTGGGGGCATCAGTAATCCCTATTTCAGGAGGAAATACTAAAAAACAAATACAGATAATGATTGATTTTGGAGCCACAGCTATTGCTTGCACTCCATCTTATGCAGCTTTCCTTGGCGAGAGCATTAAAAAAGCTGGGATTAGTGCTGACAAAATCAAACTTAAATCGGCCATTTGTGGCGCTGAACCTTGGAGCAATGGACTACGCAAACAAATTGAATCTCTTTTAGGCGTAAAAGCATATGATATATACGGACTAAGTGAAATTATAGGACCGGGAGTTGCTATGGAATGTGAGCATCAAAATGGTATGCACATTTTTGAAGATCATTTTATTCCAGAAATTATTAATCCAGAAACATTTGAAGTATTGCCTTATGGCGAAGTGGGAGAACTTGTTTTCACAACAATAACAAAAGAGGCAATACCCCTTCTTAGATATCGAACACGCGACTTAACCAGACTGCATGCTGAAGAATGTCCCTGTGGACGAACCCTAATTAGAATGGATAAGTGTATAGGAAGAAGCGACGACATGTTGATTATACGTGGAGTAAACGTATTCCCTTCGCAAATTGAATCTATTTTAATGGAAATGAGTGAAACCACTCCTCACTACCAGTTAGTAGTAGACCGTGTTAATAATATAGACACTTTAGATGTAAATATAGAAATAAACGACCATTTTTGGTCGGATGAGATAAAGGAAATAGAAAATCTAAAAAAACGTATCCACCACAACATATCAAGTTTAATAGGCTTAAATGCAAAAGTAAATTTGGTGGAACCCCATAGCATTGAGCGTTTTGAGGGTAAAGCTAAAAGAGTTATTGATAAACGAAGATAGTCTTTGTGCTTTTGTACTATAAAAACTAAACATAGAATTTTTTGCAAACACTCAATAAAAACTATTTGTTATGATTATAAAACAACTATCAGTATTTCTTGAAGATAAAGTTGGCCGATTAACAGAGATGACCAAAATACTTGCCAAATACAATGTAAACCTTTCAGCATTTAATATAGCAGATGCAGCAGACTATGGCATTGCAAGATTTATTGCAGATGATCCAGAATTAGCCCTAAAGGTTTTAAAAGAAAATCGTTTTTCTGTAAATATAAGTGATGTTGTAGGTATTATTGTTCCAGACGAACCTGGCGGACTACACAAAGCACTGCAACTACTTTCAGCAAATGATATTACTATAGATTATATGTATGCTTTTGCAATAAACGATTCAGCCTCAGTTATTATTAGATCCTCGTCAAATGAAAAGGTAATTAAAGTATTGCAAGACAATAAAATGTCTCTCTTAAAAGTAAGCGACATTTATAAGATATAATATCTTAAACCAACTTTACTAATCAAAAACAAATAAGCCAATCACCTTTACTGCCTCCAGTAATTAGTTACACATCATAAAACACTAAATTTAAATGACTACTTTTTCTAACTCTGTAAAAAATTTACGCTCTTCTGAAATACGCGATCTTATGAGCCTGGCAAACAAACCAGAAATGATTCTTTTTTCGGGAGGAATGCCCGATAATAATCTATTTCCTCTTGAAGAAATAGATGCTATCTACAATAATCTAACTGAAGAGGAGAAAAAAATAGCCATGCAATATGGTCCTACAAATGGCCTGCCCCAATTAATTGAATCGCTAACGCTATTTTTAGAAAACAAAGGATTGCCAGTTTCTGAAAATAAAATTATGATTACAACAGGTTCTTTGCAGGCTATTAATATATTGACCAAAGCTTTTATAGATCCTGGTGATACAATAATTGTTGAAGACCCTTGTTTTATTGGAGCTATTTCAACGTTTAACTCCTATGGAGCAAATATTATAAGTGTTCCACTAAATGAAAAAGGAATTGATTTAGACAAACTTGAAAGTATACTGAAAGATTTGGAGAAAAAACCAAAGTTTATTTATCTAACTCCTAATTTTCACAATCCTGCAGGCACATTATATACAGCTGAAACAAAGCAAAAACTAATTGAGCTTTTAGATAATGCTAATATCCCCATTATTGAAGATGATGTGTATAGCGATTTATATTTTGATGAGACTGACAAAGAAAATCTGAAATCGATTAAAGGGATTAATCCAACTGGTATTGATGTATGCTACACTGGTTCATTTTCAAAAATAATAGGGCCTGGATTGCGTCTGGGGTGGATGCTTGTTCCCAACTTCATCTATGATAAATGCGAATTGATAAAACAAACCTTTGATGCTTGTTCTCCAAGTTTTACACAAGTAATTGCTGATAAATTTCTTCGCTCAGGAGTGGCAGATATCTATATTGAAAAAGTGAGACTTGAATACAAAGAACGAGCCCAAGCAATGATTGGTGCATTAAAACAACACTTGCCCAAAGAGGTCACTTTTACTTCTCCAAGGGGTGGTTTTTATATATGGCTTCAACTTCCTGAAAACATCAACTCAACAGAGGTTCTCAAAAAAGCAATAGATAAAGGAGTAGTATTTGTTTCTGGAAAAACATTCGATCCGCATGGACAGAAAAATAATAATATAAGACTTTCATACTGCAATACTTCTGTTGATAAAATCAATAAAGGAATTCCTTTAGTAGCAAATGCTATTAAAGAGGTTTTAGCAAATTATTAAGTTTGAGTAATGCTGGTTAAATGAAGTCAACATAAGAAACACATAAAACACCTATCACAACAACTAACAACCTGAATAGCTATACATTATACGCCATAAAAAATGAGACTTAAAAGAGTTCTTATTTAAATCAATTGTAAACAAAGCTGATGACAGGCCTCCTATTTAAATAAAAATAGCCATATTTGCAATTCATTTTTTGAAAGACTGTTCTTTTCAAGGTGTTTCGGTAAGACTCAATCATCTTTTTATATATGCGTTTATCAGAACTACATACTGGCGAAAAAGCCTACATTGTAAAAGTGAACGGAAGCGGAGCTTTTCGCAAACGTTTGTTGGAAATGGGCTTTATACGTGGTCAAGAGGTAAAATCTATCTTGAATGCGCCCCTTAAAGACCCTATAAAATATCAAATAATGGAGTATGAGGTTTCGCTGCGTCGTAGCGAGGCTGTGATGATTGAGATATCGATGGTGAAATCTGACATTCCTGAATACGAACCAGCAACAAAAGAGGAGCAAGCTAAAAAGAGTTTTGCAAAGACAAAACCTAAACAACGAACACAAAAACAAGACCGCAAAACAATAACTGTGGCCTTAGTTGGTAACCCCAACTCTGGAAAGAGTTCTATATTTAATATAGCTTCGGGTTCTCACCAACATGTGGGTAATTATAGTGGTGTAACTGTTGACTCAAAAGAAGGCAGAGTAAAACACAATGGCTACACCATTAAAATGGTAGATTTGCCTGGTACTTATTCTTTGTCGGCATACACACCCGAAGAGCTGTTTGTGAGGAAGCATATACTTGAAGATGAGCCTGATGTAATTATCAATGTGGTTTCGGCATCATCGCTTGAACGCAATATGTATATTACTACAGAGCTAATGGAGCTTAAAGTGC
>CAZIUT010000109.1:0-6740 GCA_964542545.1 uncultured Dysgonomonadaceae bacterium
TCTCTATATTCATTGTGAATATGCACGATATCATAAAACTTTTCAACTTGTTCTTGATAAGACTTCCAAAGTGCGTGCTCTTTTCCGTGGGGAACTAGCTTAATGCTATTCCATTCATGTTGAAGCGTTTTAAAGTCTTGGTATTTTTTGTTGAAATCTTCCTGACTCTCTGTTAACGCTTCCACTTCTTTTATAATAGCTAGTTTGCGCTGGTAGTTAGTCTCTTTTTGCTTCTCTTCTTGAGCTGCAATTTTTTTTCTCTTTTCGGCTAATGTTTGCAAAAGGTTTTTTCCTTCAGTGTGCAGTTCAGATTCTTTTATTACAAAATCCTCATCTTTACCACTATCCGCCAAAAACTGTTGTTTTTGATCCTCTGCCTCTTTGTGTATTTCGCTAAAAAAGAGACCCTGTACTTTGTCTAATTCTTTGCGAGAGAATTTATCTTTGCTAGCCAGTTCGCGAAGTTTGCTCACAATTTCTTCAAATGTAAGCGGTGCACTTAGTATGGCTTTTTTCTTTTCAACTCTTGGCTCCTTTTTTTTATCGGAATCAATAGGAGCTTCTTCTGTTTCCACCTCTTCTGTTTCTACTTCGGTTGGTGTTGCTGTTTCGTCATCAATTTTAGCAACAGTTTCATCAGTAGCATTTACTTCAGTAGTGCTATCTCCAGTTTCAGCTTCAGCCTCTGGTTTTTCTTCCAGTTTTGTTTCAGCTTCTGTTGCAATAGCCTCCTCAGCATTAAGTGATTCCTCAGATTCATCGGTAGCCTCTTGCTCCTTTTTGGTTTCTTCAATAACTTCTTTGATTTGCTCTTGAGCGTCAGCTGCAGAAGCATCAGAAGTAGGTGTTTCGTTTGAGTTGTTTAAATCTTTTTTCTCAAAATTGTCGTTCGCATTCATTAGATCATTCCTGTTTTTAGTTGCAATCATTTTTATTTAACGATTACAAAAATCCATGTTATCTTCATTTCTTGAATAGTTTACTTAAAAACTGTCTAAAAATGAGATCTTAACTATATCATATACAAATTAAAGCAATTTTTCTCTGATATTACTATTTTGGCATATTTATTTGACACTTTAACAATAAAAGTGCACTATATTTGTAAACACCAATTATTTTAACTGTCATTGATAGATAAAATATTTATCTTTGTGTAGGTAAAGATAATAGACTAAAATATAATATTATGACTGAATTAGTAATTCGATATGCAATTTCAACAAGGCTTAAATTGCAAGCATTAATAGCATCTTCTTATTTGATGATTGTTTCTATAGTAATGGTGGTTCTTCAATTGATTAAGCCAGAGTATAATGCGCTCTTTTTTGTGGGTGTAGTTGGCTTTTTTATTGCTTTGTCTTTGCTCTTGTCGTCAACTATATCGCAGCCTAAACCCCTTGTGAGGATGGATAACGAAGAGTTTGAACTCAACTTTCCTAGACAACGACTTAGTACAACTCTTTTTTGGGATGAAGTGTCGCATATTGGCATTGGACTAAGCTATATAACACTCATTGTTGCCGAGCAAGAGCTGAAAGTAGACCTTGAAATATTAAGGTATCACGATTTGAAGGTTTTAAAAGCCAAATTGATAGAGGTGGCAGAGTCAAAGACTATTCCGTACAATAATATATAATTGATTTATATTCAATATTGTGTGTTGAATATTCTAAACATACCTTTGAAAAGTGAATTCGAAAGTGGTTGCTTTTCTTTGTTAATAGGTGCTAGTAGTAAAAACGATCTGTTCTACTCAGTTTCTTATGAAAAAGATAGCAGTTTTATTTTCACATTATATGCTTTGTTATGCAACCTTTTATGTTTATCTACATCATATAATAAAAGGGTAGGTTTTTAAAGTATTATTTAAATACAACATCATTATGAATTCAATCGTTACTTGCTTGTTATTAACTTTATCAACTCTGTTAACAATCAACTCATGTGGTAAAAATACTGTAGATGATGAAATTAAGATGTCAGAACCAATGAAAATAGAATTGCGAGGGGCTGAAGCTTCAATTCTTAAATCTGACCAAGCATTTGCTTTTGATTTTTTTGCCAACGTGTTTAATGAAGAGCAAAAAGGAGATGACGAGAATTTCATGATATCGCCATTCAGCATGAGCATGGCTTTGGCTATGACTTGGAATGGTAGTGCCAATGATACAAAGCTAGCCATGCAAAATACCTTGGGCTTTAAGGGTTGGACAGACGATGAAGTAAATGGCTATTTCAAGAAATTAAAAGATGCTTTTCAGAAAACAGATCCAACCACCAAACTATCTATTGCCAACTCTATTTGGACTAACCAAAATGTGAAGATATTACCTGACTTTATAACACTCAATAAAACTTATTACAATGCAACAGTAGAGTCTGTTGATTTTGCTAACTCTGCTACAGTAGGAAGAATAAACAAATGGGCTGCCGATAACACCAACGGTTTGATAGAAAATGTAATTGAAGAAACCAAACCTGCAGATTTAATGTATTTACTAAATGCACTTTACTTCAAAGGCATTTGGACGTCGGAGTTTGCTGTGAAAAACACATCGAAGATGGATTTTACAGCAGAGCATGGCAGCAAAACCAAAGTAGACATGATGCAACAGGAGTCCAGCTTCAATTATGCTCATAACGAAACCATGCAGGTTGTGGAGTTGCCTTACGGCAATAAAGCTTTTAGCATGATGGTGTTGTTGCCCAAAGAGAATAAAAACTTAGTGGATGTTACAATAGCTTTGCAACAAGCAGATTATTGGGCCAACCTTAAAAGAAAACTTAGCAACAAAGAGGTTGATTTATTTCTCCCTAAATTTAAAACCGAATATAGCAAAAAACTCAATGATGTGCTCATTGATATGGGCATGGGAATAGCTTTTACACCTAACAAAGCTGATTTTTCACGCTTGTCTGATAAAGATGCCTTTGTTTCTTTTGTTACTCAAGATACTTATATTGCAACAGACGAGGTGGGCACAGAGGCAGCTGCAGTAACTTCTGTAGGTGTTACTATAACAAGCCTGCCTGTTAGAGAGAATGTTGTGTTTAAAGCTGACAGACCCTTTATTTATATGATTCAAGAAAAATCTTCTGGCTCTATATTGTTTATGGGAGCGGTTAAAGGGTTTTGATAGTATAAATATAGCTGAGAAATAAAAAGAGCAATCAAATTGTAATAAAACAGTTCGATTGCTCTTTTATAAAGGTTTCACACTATAATGTTCAATCATAATATATCAATTTACTCATATTGATTAAACTGCTTTCACAAGCGCTCTTTTTGTCTGGTCATGGTCTGTCAAAATTGTGCTCAGCGATTTTGCAATTTCATCTTTCAAATGATGAATGCTTTCTGGGTATCCTGTTTCTTTGAGCGAAGTCACAAATTCATGATGCATTCTCCCCTTCCTATAGTCGGGTTCATTACTTGGATGTTTTAGGTATTTCTGAAAAGTTGCTGAAGGCTCATTAAAATTGAGCACAGCATGATAGAATAGTTTTCCTTTGCCCCGATACATAGACGAGCCCAATATTTTCATTTCGCCCATTGCTATATCCGATATGCCTCGTGTAGAGAATTCTGCAGTGTGGTTTTTTTCAATAGCACCTATAATATGATCATTAAACCGGTTGAACACATTCTTTGGTTTCATCACACTTTCGTCTGTTATCACTGCCGATATGATGAGGTTGTTAGGCGTTAGCACCACTGTTTGTCCGCCTGTTCTTCTTTTTAGCACGGTTACATTATCTTGCAAAGTAGGCTCTTCATTCACTGCATCTTTTGCATTGTTTGATGCGCCAAGCACAATATATGATTTGTTGGGTATCCAAAGCAGAAACTTGTTTGAGGTTTCATTCATCAGTTGGATATCTGGAAGATTGTATTCTGAAACTATTACCATCTTTAAATTTACTAAGGGGATATAATATAAAAAGGTCAAATACAATTGCTGTTACTGCACTTGATCTTTATTGTAATAAAGAGTCCACTCTGAAAAGACTAATAATCAGCAATTGAAGGTTTTCGGAGCAGACTCAATAAAATAATATTTACTTGTGTATTGCTTTATCAAAAGCATCAAAACCAACTTCGAAATAAATTTCAGAAACTGTTGGATGAGCGTGTATGGTGTTGGCAACATCATATATAGAGCCTTCCATTCTTAGGTATGCTCCAGCTTCGCCAATCATATCGGTGGCATGCTTGCCAACAATTTGCACACCCAGCACCTGTCCATACTTCTTATCAGAGAGCATGCGAATAAAGCCCTCGCTACTGCCTTCAATCAATGCCTTAGCATTGGCCGACAGTGGAAACTCGTTTACTTTATAATCATATCCTTCTTCCTTTATCATCTGCTCTGTCATGCCTATTTGAGACACTTCGGGGCTGGTGTACATATTGATAGGGTAGGTTGAATAGTCGAAACTAGCTTTCACACCTTTTATCTTATTTACAACATGAATACCTTGTGCCGAAGCCATGTGTGCAACAAAGCTTTTGCCACTTGCATCACCAATTACATATACACCAGGGATGCTTGTTTTAAAGTCTTTATCGGTTTTAATAAACCCTCGCTCTGTAAGCTCAAGCGAAGTTTCACTTTCAGGTATAACCGCTTTGCGTGAATTGCAGTTGACCAACAGATCGCATTTGATTTTTTTGTTGCCCACAGTTACTTTTCCTTCCAAATATTTAGAGGGGTAGCCATCGGTAATTAAATCTATACCTTTTGAAGCAATGTTTTTGGTAATGTAGTCGATAAGAAACTGATCAATGCCGTGTAAAAAGTAGTCGCTATTAGCAACAAGCGTTACTTTCTTACCAATCAATTTAAAAAACTGTGCCATCTCCACTGCAGATACATGATTACCCGTTACTACAATGTTTTCGGGAATCTCTTCAAGCTCAAAAAGCTTTTGCATCTCCACACTTGGTGCATCTTCTAGTTTCTTGTCTAATTTAGAGGGTTTTGAGCCTGTAGCTACAATAATGTTTTCGGCAGTTATCTTTTTGCCGTCAACATACACACTCTTATCAGCACCAATTTTAGCTGTGCCATTAATTATCTCAACACCATTTTTCTTGAGAAGAAAATTTACTCCAGCCGTTAGCTTTTCGGTAATCTTTTTAGATCTCTTTTTAACTGTACCCCAATTAAAAGAAATGTTTTCTACATCTATTCCATCTATTCCAAATTCAGAAAGAGTTTTAGTTTTATCGAAAACTTTGGCGCTTTCTAGTATTGTCTTTGAGGGTATACAACCCCAGTTAAGACACATGCCACCAATGTGCTGTTTCTCTACAATTGCAGTTTTTAGTCCCAACTGTCCGGCCCTTATTGCTGCTACATATCCAGCAGGTCCTGCGCCTATTATTATCAGATCGTAATCCATATTGTTATATTTATTGTGAGTTCATTTAAATTATTATAGTTTTAAAGTTATTAAAATCTATCTCTTATCGCTTGTATAAGTGATAGATAGCTACTTGCATTATTCCATCAGCAGAGCTACTGGATCGGCAAGGTATGACATAACTTTATTTATAAAGCGTGAAGCTTCACCTCCATCCACAATACGATGATCTACTGATAGAGAAAGAGCTAGCATACTGCCAGGCACTACTTGATTGTCTTTTACAACTGGTTTCTTTACAATACGCCCCACACCCAATATTCCTGCTTCGGGATAGTTGATAACTGGTGTTGCAAATATACCTCCTATAGAGCCATAATTGGTAATGGTAAAAGTACCACCCTTCATTTCGTCCATAGTAAGTTTGCGACTGTTAGCTTTGTCAGCTAGTTCAGTTATTTGTTTGGCTATCTCCATTATGCTTAGTTGGTCTGCATCTTTTATTACTGGAACAACTAATCCTTGAGCAGTATCCACAGCAATGCCAATGTTGTAGCGATTGTTGAAAATCATTCTATCGTTCTCTAAATCCATTTGAGAGTTGATAGTTCGGTGGTGTTTCAATGCATGAACAACAGCTTTTACAATAAAAGGCAAATAAGTTAACTTAACCTCTTTTTGTGCAAAAGCATCTTTGTACTTGCTTCTCACGTTGATAAGTTCAGAAACTTCTACCTCCTCGAATACAGACATATGTGCTGCACTATGCTTAGAGTTAAGCATGTTTTTAGAAATAGCTTTTCTTATCTGCGTTAGTGGTTCGTAGGTTACATCGTCTTTTCTGTCTTCTTCTTTTCTTTTAGGAGCACCTTTTTTAGTTGGTTTGTAATTCTCAATATCCTCCTTCATCACTCTACCAGATGGACCTGTACCTTTAACCTCGTTGATATCGATGCCTTTATCTTTAGCCATAGCTCTTGCAACAGGAGTTGCTACGGCTTTCTTCTTAGGTTTATCTTCTTTTTCAGGTTCAATGTCAGAACCCTCGTCGCTAGCTGCCATTACAGCACTTTTTCCAGCTGTTTCCATTGTGCCTACTACTGCAGCTGCTTCTTCTTCTTCTTCTTCTTCGGGTTCTGGCGCAAACTCATCTTCTACTTCTTTTTTCGCCTCTTTTTGAGCCTCTTCACCATGAACACCTTCAATTTCTATTTCTACTAAAGGTTCTCCTACTATTGCAACATCGCCTTCTTCACCAAACAAAGCTACGATAGTTCCATCTCTTGGAGATGGAATATCGGCTACCACTTTATCGGTTTCCATTTGAACAAGATTATCTCCTGTTTTTACTTCTTGGCCTTTTTTCACGT
>CAZIUT010000110.1:0-6711 GCA_964542545.1 uncultured Dysgonomonadaceae bacterium
AAACGTAGTCTTGTTGCCATTTAGTTTAATTTGTTATTAAATAATATTGTAATTGCGGGTGCAAAGATAGAAATAATTTCTGTTATAGAAAAGCTTTACACACTTATTTGTCATTTATATATCTATTACAATGATAGCTGTGCTTGAGCCAGCAAGTAATAATCTAATATGGTGAGTGCTGCCATAGACTCAACAATGGGAACTGCACGTGGAAGCACACATGGATCGTGTCGTCCCTTTGCTTTTATATTGGTATTCTGTCCGGTCTTATCCACAGTTTTTTGATCTCTTAATATTGTGGATACAGGTTTAAATGCTACACGAAAGTAAATATCTTGACCATTAGAAATACCAGCCTGTATGCCTCCTGAATTGTTGGTGAGTGTGCTTACTTTCCCTTTATCGTTATAGAAAACATCGTTCACTTCAGACCCTCTCATGCCAACATTAAAGCCCTGACCATATTCAAAACCCTTCACAGCGTTTATACCCAGCATAGCACTACCTAGTGCAGCATGCAGTTTTCCAAAAACTGGCTCGCCCAAGCCCACAGGAGTTCCTTTTACAATACAGGTAACCACTCCGCCAATTGTATCTCCATCGGCCTTAACCGATTCTATAAGTTGAATCATTTCTTTAGCTTTCTCACTATCTGGGCATCTCACAGGGGTTGCTTCAATCTGCGAGAGGTTGTATTTACTGTAATCGGTGTCTAAAGCAATATTGCCTACTTGCGAAGTGTAAGCTACTATATCAATTGATAGCTTTTTCAGTATCAACTTTGCTACAGCACCTGCAACTACCCGCGCTATTGTTTCACGGGCCGATGACCTTCCTCCACCTCGATAATCGCGATTGCCGTATTTCTTTGCATATGTATAATCGGCATGCGAAGGGCGATATATGTCCTTTAGATTATCATAATCTGACGAGTTCTGATTTTTATTGAAAATAGCAAAAGCAATAGGTGCGCCAGTTGATTTGCCTTCAAACAGTCCGGATAAGAAGGACACCTTATCGCCCTCTTCACGCGGTGTTGTTATACTAGATTGTCCAGGGCGACGCCTGTCTAATTCGTTTTGTATGAAATCCATGTCTAACTCAATGCCAGAGGGGCAACCATCTATAATTCCTCCAACAGCTTGTCCGTGAGATTCTCCAAAAGAGGTGAGTCTAAAAATATTGCCAAATGTATTCATTGTTATTTACTTTTATATGTGCCTAATTGGTGCATTTATAATACAAAGATAAAAAAAGTCACAGACCGCCATTTAAAAAGCAGCTCTGTGACTTTATACCATCTTTGTTATATACTATCTATAATTAACTGCAACCTTGACCTCTATCTCCGCAGTCACTATCGGAGCAACCTGAGCAACCACCGCTTTGAGTGAATAATGCAGCAATTTCTTCGGGTGTAGCATCACGTACTTCTAATACATTTCCTGTGAAATGAAGTATTTCACCTGCTAATGGGTGGTTAAAATCCATAGATACTATTTCGTCTTTCACTTCAACAACTGATCCAAGTAAGCTATTACCTTCGGTATCCATCATTGGGATGGTTTTACCTTCTTCTAGCAAATCTTCGTCAATTTCCCCATCAATTTTAAAGACAGATTTAGGAATATCTACAATTTTCTCTTCTTCAAACTCTCCATAAGCTTCATCAGGAGTAAGCATAAAGTCAAAGTCATCGCCAGTTGACTTACCATCAAGCTGATCTTCAAATGATTGCAGCATGGAGTTAGTTCCGAAAATAAATTCCAGCGGAATTTCTTTAGTAGCACGCTCCATTAATTCTCTTTCACCGTCTTCTCCAACATGCAATTCGTATGTTAGTGTTACATATTTGTTAGTCTCAATTTTCATTTTGTTCTCTTTTAAAAAGTACTTGTCAATTAATTTATTGTAGATTTAATTATGCTATATAAAGTATAATTAAATAGAGCACCTCAAATCTATTTGGTACTACAAAGCTACAGCTTTTTTTAAATTATCAAGTGCCTTTTCCAGAGTAATTAGTGGACAGCCAACATTTAATCGCATAAATCCCTCTCCTTCTTTACCAAACATTGTGCCACTATTAAGGCCCAGCTTGGCTTTATGAATAAAAAAGTTTTCTAATTCAGGTTGCGATAAATTGAGCTCTCTACAATCGAGCCAAATCAAAAAAGAAGCTTCAGGTCTAATAACTTTTATTTGTGGAATATGTTTTTGCAAGTAATTATCAACAAAGTCTATATTCTTTTGAATATAGACTAAAGCCTGATCCAACCACTCGCCGCCTGCTTCATAAGCATATTGTGCAGCTATATATGCAGATATTGTACCTTGATTGAGTTGACGAGCTGATAAATAATTGAAATACTTTTCTCGTATCTCATTATTCTCTATTATAGCAAATGAACTTACAATTCCTGCAATATTAAATGTTTTACTAGGCGCCATCAAAGTGATGTTGTTTTGAGCAGCTTTTTCCGAGACTGTTGCAAAGGGCACATGTTTATGACCGGGCAACTCCAAATCGGCATGTATTTCGTCTGAAACTACCAATATATCATTGTCGTAACATATTTCGGCCAGTTGGCTTAACTCATCTTTTGTCCATATTCGTCCGCTAGGGTTTTGAGGATTGCAAAGAATAAGCATCTTAGCACCTAATTTTACAACTTCGCGCAAGTTGTCGAAATCCATCCTATACTGTCCGTTTTCAAAAAGCAAAGGATTGGTAATAATTTCTCTATTTAAATCTTCAGTAGTACCTTTAAAAGGAGGATATACCGGAGGTTGAATTATAATTTTATCATTGCTATTTGTAAAAACATCAATAGCAAAAGCAAATCCTTTTACAACACCTGGCACAAAACTAATAGTTTCTTTATCCACTAGCCAGTTGTGTCTATTCTTTAGCCAGTTTATAATAGAGCTAAAGTATCGTTCATTTGGCTTTATATATCCAAATATACCATGCTCAACTCTTTTTTTAAGTGCTTGGGTTACTTCAGGAGGCGACAAAAAGTCCATATCTGCTACCCAAAGTGGTATAACATCTTTGCTGCCAAATACTTCTTCTACTGAATCAAACTTAATAGAATTGGTATTGTTTCTATCTATTACTTCATCAAAATTGTATTTTACTTTCATAAATATATCGCTTAATAAATTCTTATTCGTTATACACACTTTTGAGCCAATCGTTGTTCACTATATCTTTTCTTCCAAAACTAAGCGATTCAAATGCAAGCCCAATAACAAATTGATGTGAAGAGATGGATGTGATAAGCTTGTTGGCTTCTGTGCGATAGTAATTTCTTAAATAACCTGCTCTGAGCGTAACTTTGCCGATGGGATAGTCTACGGTGATATAATTTCGTAATCCTCTTTGATTGGCAGGTGTAGCAAAATGAATAACTCCAGACTTATTGCCCAGAACAAACATTTCATAATAAGACTGTCCATAATCTGGAGAGAAAAAAGCACCCATAAGAGGTGTTGTCATTTGCCAGCGAAATGTAATTTGCTTCCAATTATAGTATGCAAGTAGCGAGGCATTTAAATTAACAGATGTCTTTAGTTGAGCCGGATTGTTACTATTGCGAATATTGTATATACCACCTAACGATAAATCTGCACCTCCACCCCCTAACAGTCGGAAAGAATTG
This sequence comes from uncultured Dysgonomonadaceae bacterium, assembly GCA_964542545.1. GTDB lineage: Bacteria > Bacteroidota > Bacteroidia > Bacteroidales > Dysgonomonadaceae > UBA2632. The sequence continues at coordinate 3,666 of CAZIUT010000110.1, forward strand.
ATTTTGAAGATAGGATAAAATCCGTTTAGATGATAGTCAACATTACCATAATATGTAATAGCATTACTGGCAGGATTATCGGTGGATGCAGCTTGTAAGAAAAACTGCTGCTGTAAAAGCAGTTTACCTTTAAAGTAAGGCGTTCCACTTAGTCTTTCGTAAAAGAGAGATAGAGAAAGCCCATTATAAGCTAATGGCGACAAATAGGTGTCGGTCAGAATCATAGAACCTACTCCAAGGAGTGTGCCCTGATTAACTGTTTTTTTTATTGATATCGTTGAGTCACTCTGCGGTAGTGCTATATTCATAACACACAACATAAAAAACGCACCAATAAAAAGTTTCTTTATCATTCTCTACATAGTTTTATTCTAGCTCATCTTTTAAAAAAAAACAGCACTATCTTCCAGGTTTATGGCTTATTGGCCAACTTTTTTAAGACTATAGAGCATCTAAAACAACTTCATCTGCCCAGTTATCTCGTCTCTTATATCATCTTGACTCTCTTGATCCCGATTCACATCAGGCTCATCGTCATCTTCACTTATTTCAATTTTCTTAGAACCTAGTACCTCTTCTTCTGCTACTTCAGGAAAACGAAGGGGTTCTAGTTCTTCTATCTTAGACACTTCGTAGTTAGATATCCGTTTACCTTTGGCTCTATAGCTTTTTATTCCAATAAACTCGTCTGCATCCAGTTCAATGGGGTCTCTAAACTCGTCTTCACCACCAAATGTAGCTTTTATGCGCGAATAGTAAACATCTGAGAGTAGAAACAGAGAAGAGTCGGGATTATCGCCCATGAAGTTGAGAGTTCGCTCAGAGTCTTCAAAGGTAAACCTTTTTATGTAGCTAAATTTTTGATCAGCATCGTATAGAGCTGCTGTCCAAACTTTTTCTAATTTAAACTTCTCAATCTTGAGAATATTAGCAGAGAAATGTTGTGTCAAATCAAAGTTAGATGTATAGAAGTCTCCATTTTTCAGAATAACCAATATTCTGTCCTCTCCATGAAACTCACCTAAATAGAGTCCTCTTTCGTCATAGTTAAGACGCAGCACATCGGGGTCGAACCACACTTTACGTCCTCCTAATGTAGAAACACCTTTCTCTTTCAATGTTATTTTATGCATTTCAGATTTGGTAAGGATGTTACCCATTGCTCCCCTACCTCGTATAGCTATTTCGCTAAAATCTTTCTCGAAAGAGAGAATGCGCAGCCTGGGTTTTGGTTTTAGATAAACCTTCACAGTCTCGGCTTCGCCATTAGGATTGGCACTAAAATAAGCAATTCTTGAACCTGGTTTTCCACGTGTTAAATCATATTCTCTGTCACGCGTTACTCCAGGCACTGCAAAACGCTTAATATAGTGAGGACCAAGTTTACCACTCCTATAGATAACATTATATATAGTGCGTTTATCGTTGCGCTTGAATACATTGACATATAAAATATTTTTGCCTATATATTCCTTGTCGCTTACTTTCACAACTTTGTATTTTCCGTCTTTAAAGAATATAATAACGTCGTCAAGTAGCGAACAGTTGGCTACAAACTCGTCTTTTTTGAGCGACGTACCAATAAAACCCTCGCTACGATTGATGTAGAGCTTTTCATTGGCTTCAACCACCTTTGATGCTTCAATTGTCTCGAAGCTACGAATAATTGTTCTGCGTGGCCAATCTTTACCATACTTTTCTTTTAGCTTCGTAAACCATGATATTGTATGCTCAACAAGTTTGTCGAGTTTATTATTTATCTCTTCTATCTGACTCTTATATTGTGCAATTATTTGGTCGGCTTTATCAGAGTTGAATCTAAGAATGCGAGCCATCCTTATCTCCATCAATCGCAATATATCATCGCGAGTAATTTCTCTTATAAAGGTAGGTTTAAATGGTGCTAAACGAGTATCAACATGCTTAATAGCTTCGTTCATACTTTTAGCATTTTCAAATTCTTTGTCTTTATAGATACGCTCCTCTATAAACACCTGCTCTAATGATGCAAACAAAAGTGCTTCTTGTTTTTCTTCTCTTTCGATAAGCAGTTCTTGACGCAATAGTTCCTTTGTATTGTCGACTGAACTGCGTAGTAAATGACTTACATTTAAGAAATGTGGTTTGTCGTTTTCAATTACACAGCAGTTGGACGATACACTAATCTCGCAATCGGTAAATGCGTAAAGAGCATCGATAGTTTTGTCGGAAGATACACCTGCAGCTAACTGAATATGAATTTCTACATTTTGAGCAGTTATATCATCTACTTTTCTAATCTTAATATTGCCCCTGTCATTGGCTTTCAAAATTGAATCAACAATTGAAGCTGTGTTTTTACCAAACGGTATATCTTTAATAACAAGCGTTCTATTGTCAAGCTTTGTAATGTTTGCGCGCACCTTTACCGAGCCTCCACGCTCACCATCGTTGTAACGCTCCACATCAACATATCCTCCTGTTAAGAAATCGGGATATAGTTTAAATTCTTCATTGTTGAGATAAGAAATTGCAGCATCACACAGCTCATTAAAGTTGTGTGGTAATATGCGCGAAGAAAGGCCCACAGCAATACCTTCGGCACCTTGTGCCAAAAGCAAAGGAAACTTTACAGGTAGCGTTATTGGTTCTTGATTTCTACCATCGTAAGAGTTTTTAAACGCTGTGGTTTTATTATTAAACAAAACCTCCAAAGCAAACTTCGACAGTCGAGCCTCAATATATCTAGGTGCTGCTGCACCATCGCCAGTAAGAATATTTCCCCAGTTACCCTGAGCATCAATCAACAAGTCTTTTTGCCCAAGTTGCACCAAGGCATCGCCAATAGAGGCATCTCCATGCGGATGAAACTGCATGGTGTTACCAATAATATTTGCCACCTTGTTGTATCGCCCATCATCCATTCGTTTCATTGAATGAAGAATACGACGCTGCACAGGCTTCAATCCATCATTTAGGTGTGGAACAGCACGTTCCAAAATAACATAAGAAGCATAGTCAAGAAACCAGTCTTGATACATCTTCGTTAAATTTAACGGAGCATCGT
>CAZIUT010000111.1:0-6628 GCA_964542545.1 uncultured Dysgonomonadaceae bacterium
TGATTGTTTCTTTATCATAGTCCGTTAGTTCGCCACACTCAGGAACATTGTTATCAAAGTACTTTTGTGTGAGAATTAGCGCACGGTTGATAAAGTTACCCAATATGGCTACCAACTCATTATTATTCCGCGCTTGAAAATCTTTCCAAAGGAAGTCATTGTCCTTAGTCTCGGGTGCGTTAGCTGTTAATACGTAGCGCAATACATCTTGTTTGCCTGGGAAATCTTGTAGGTATTCGTGCAACCATACAGCCCAATTGCGCGATGTTGATATTTTGTCGCCCTCAAGGTTCATAAACTCGTTGGCAGGAACATTCTCGGGTAGAATGTATGAGCCTTCAGCTTTCAACATGGCGGGGAAAACAATACAATGAAACACAATATTGTCTTTACCAATAAAGTGAATCATTTTGGTCTCTTCGTCTTTCCACCATTTCTCCCAATCGTTGGGTAGAAGCTCTTTGGTATTTGATATGTATCCAATTGGAGCATCAAACCATACGTAGAGTACTTTTCCTTCACCACCTTCTACAGGTACAGGTACTCCCCAGTTTAGGTCGCGACTTACTGCGCGTGGTTGTAGGCCAAGGTCAAGCCATGATTTACATTGTCCATAAACATTGGGCTTCCACTCTTTGTGGTCTTCAAGAATCCATTTGCGCAACCAAGCTTCATGTTTGTCTAATGGTAAATACCAATGTTTTGTTTTCTTGCGAATGGGTACTGCTCCGCTTAGGGCAGACTTGGGGTCGATAAGATCGGTTGCATTTAGCGATGTGCCACAGTTCTCACATTGGTCGCCATAAGCTCCTTCGCTCTTGCAGTGAGGGCAAGTGCCTGTAATGTATCGATCGGCCAAAAACTGCTGTGCTTCCTCGTCGTAATACTGCTCAGCTTCTTGTTCTAAGAACTTTCCTTTGTCGTATAGATTTTGGAAAAAGTCTGAGGCTGTTCGTTTGTGTATATCAGATGTTGTACGCGAATATATATCGAATGTGATACCAAACTCTTCGAACGAATCTTTTATTAATGTATGGTAGCGGTCCACAATGTCTTGTGGCGTTACTCCCTCTTTTCGTGCTGTAATGGTGATAGGAATGCCATGTTCGTCCGATCCTCCTATAAAAAGAGCTTCTTCGCCTTTTAGTCTGAGGTAGCGTGCATAAATATCGGCAGGAACATATACACCTGCAAGGTGTCCGATGTGAATAGGGCCATTAGCATATGGAAGGGCCGATGTGATAAGGGTTCGTTTGAATTGTTTTGACATAATATTGTTTGCAAATTACATAGTCGGTGTTTGTGGCAACGAGTCTGTATAATATGACTTTATGACTTTAATGAGTTTATATTAAACAGCAAAGATACAAATTTAGCTCCATTGTGTAGTAATTCGTTCTCAAAAATATAAAACTAACCGCCTGTTTCTTTGTTATAAATAAAAACAAAAATGATTATGGACTACAAATTAAAAGGAAAAGTTGCCATTGTTGGTGGAAGCAGTAAAGGGTTAGGAAAAGCATCTGCTGTTTCTCTTGCAAAAGAGGGAGTAAATATTGTATTGTGTGCTCGCAATAAAGAAGCATTAGAGGAAGCGAAGAGAGAAATTGAACTGCATGGTGTTGAAGTGCTAGCCTTGCTTGTGGATATGACCAAGGAGGCGGACAACGAACGAATTGTGAAAGAGGCAATAGATAGATTTGGGGGGATTGATATTCTTGTCAACAACTCAGGTGGACCAGCTCTTGGTTCTTTTCGCGATTTTTCGATAGAAGATTTTGACGAAGCTTACAATAATGTGTTGCGCTACAATATAAATATGATAAAGCTTTGCTTGCCTTATATGGAAGAGAAGAAGTGGGGGCGAATTATTAATATTGCCTCAGTGAGTGTGAAGGAGCCTATGCCCGCCATGGTGTTGTCCAACATATTTAGAACGGCTGTTGTGAGTTTCGCAAAAAGTATAAGTAAGGATATTATGGGAAATGGCGTAACCATCAATACTATTTGCCCCGGTTACTTTAGAACCGATAGAATTACTCAATTGATGGAAAAGGAAGCTGGAGATGCCAATGTTTCAGTGCAAGAATATGAGCAAGATGTGATATCTGCATTTCCACATAAACGATTTATGAGTCCTGGTGAGTTGGGAGATATGGTTGCATACTTGTGTTCGGCGCAAGCACGCTCTATTACTGGAACTACTATACAGATTGATGGTGGAGTGAATAGTGGCTTGTTGTAAACTTATTTGCTTGTATTGAACGCTAATGAGCTTGGTTCAATCGTTTACTAAAATTGCACCAGAATTGTTGCAAGAAACTGCGTGTGTCATCACTAAGCACTAAAGTTTCTTGCGGAGATATTACAAATTCATGTTCATCATCGTAAAGTGACGAGAAGTCGCTGTGAAACTGTATACCATATACATTTTTGAAGCGAATATGTTGTAGTGCTTCTACAACCTTTCTATCCATTGAAGTGGCAACTACTTCAAGGTTTTGAGCTACATTCTTTGCGGCTTGATGGTGAACACTTGGCACAACGGGGTTTTTGCTTACTCCTTCTAAATCCAGGAAGTTTCCTGGAGTAGTTGCTATTGGGTGGAAATGGATAGTGGTGTAACTGTTTTGGTTGCCAATGTTGCTGTTATAGTTTTTATGAATGTTTGCTGCATCTATTTGTAGTACTCCTTCGTAGGTTGTTTGTCCATATACTTGATAAGGAATGTCTTGATACAATGTGCCACCGCTTGCAACATTCATCTCTTGCATGCCAAGACAAATCCCTAATATTGTGTAGTTGGGTTTGTTTAATAGCAAAGGCTCAATATTGCTTTGCGAGCCGCCAATGAGGTGATGCATGAATGATAACTCCCAGTTTTTTCCAGCATTGAAATGCTCAGTAGTAAGAAAGGTCTCTTCGTTGTATGCGTGTGGAGGAATATCGTAACCTCCAAAAAATATGAGGCCATCAGTGTTTGCAAATAGCTCTTCGAACTGTGTAGTACAAATGTTCTTTTTAAATAAGTTTTTTATTAATAGCTCACCTTCAATTATCTCAATTGAGATATCATTATATCCATTTTCTTCAAGAAACTTATTGGTAGCAGCTAGTGATGATCTTTGCGATTGGTGGTAAATACCCACAATTACAAGGCTGTCAGCTGTGATATAATGCTTAGAAATAAGATTCATAGCATTGTGCATATTTGTTGGAGTAGGATTTACTATTCCTAAACGAGTTATGCGTTTATGCTGTGCAAAAGCTAATGTTGCTGGAAGGGTTAAAAGGGTAATTAAGATGGCTTTTCGCAATTGTTGAAAACTTCTTTTCTGTCTCATGGTTAGTGGAGCATTAAATGAATGTTTATTTAAACTTCTATCATTGCAGATAAGGGAGGGGTAAAAGTTTTATCTTTTCTTTTCAAAGAATCTCTTCATCAATTCTCCGCATTCATCAGCTAGTACACCATAACCAACTTGTGTTTTTTGATGCAAAACTTTTGTGGAAAATTTTGTATAGCCTCTTTTATTGTCGGCTGCTCCGTATACAACACGTTGTAGTTGTGCCCATCCTAGCGCGCCAGCGCACATGGGGCAGGGCTCAATGGTAACATATAGCGTGCATTCATCTAGATACTTGCCGCCCAGAACGTTTGCTGCTGCTGTAATGGCTTGCATTTCGGCATGGGCTGTTACATCGTTAAGGGTTTCGGTGAGGTTGTGGGCACGGGCTATAATTCTGTTGTTGCAAACAACAACTGCGCCGATGGGCACTTCGTCTTTATCGAATGCTTGTTTCGCCTCGGAGAGGGCTTGTTTCATGAAATAGGTATCGTCTAGCATAATTTTTTGTTTTTTTTGTTTCTCGCTAAAAGTTTTTCTCGCAAAGACGCTGAGGAGTTTGTTGATGTTTCTTTTCTAGTTATTTTCAAACCGAGTAATTCCATCTTCTATTTGCATACATTAAAGTTTATTAGTAGACCAACTTTTTTTTCGCAAACTTTAAATATGTGTATGTTTCCTTGTGGTGTGATTGTTCTAAAGTGTTATATTAATATTTTTTGTTAAATTATTTGTAATTCAGTTCAATTATTCTTCTTTGCGCCTTGTGTCTTTGCGAGAACCCCTTCTTAATTCTTTTCAAGATGCTTTGCAGGCCTTATGGCTCACCTCCGCATCTCATTCTCATTAAACAGTGTAGGATAGTTTTCTTCGCAATGCTTGAGTATATGCCCAATCATTAGCCTACGAAACCAACGTGATCTATTATTGATTTTTTGTTTTTTTAGGTAAGAGTCAATTAGTGCAAACTCCTCTTCGCTTACCATAAAGTGTATTTTTTTTGTGCGGAGTTGTCTTTTTGCGCTATGACATTTATTATTTACTTTTTTCATTATTATTTCAAGCAAGCCCTTTTTTCTTGGGCAGTGGAACAGAATTATAGGCAATCTATTGCAAAAATGAATAGGGAAACCTATTCGCATACAAAAAAACGAAAAATATTCGCTTTAATAAAGTATTCTTGCCTATAATTTGTATTTTTACACTATAAGTACACGAAACAGGAGATAAATCTTAAAGTGAAACTATGGCACGACACAACGAACTTGGTAAAAAAGGTGAGCAAGCGGCTACTACTTTCATGAAAGGTAAAGGCTATAAAGTATTGGAAAGAAACTGGAGGATATATCGTCACGAGATTGATATTGTGGCTGAAGATGAAGAGTATATTATCTTTGTTGAGGTTAAAACTCGTACGTCGCGACAATGGGGGAACCCAGAAGATTTTATTGGTAAAACTAAAATAAAACGGATTGTTGAGGCAGCCGATTTATATTTAAAAGTTAATGATGTTGATAAGCCTGCACGGTTTGATATTATTTCGGCAGTGTGGGATGGGAAGTGTTTTGAAATAGAGCATATTGATGACGCTTTTATGTCGCCTGCTTTTTGATACGGATTAGACTTATCTAGTTAAGATATTCGCAAAAGAACTGCAACTCAAAGTTTATATGAATCTAGAAGAACTGTATGATTATTGTATAAGTATTCCCGGTGTAGAACCAACTTTTCCGTTTGATGAGGTGACATTGGTAATGAAGTTGATGGGGAAAATGATTGCTTTGATTCCTTTAGATGCTGAGGTGAAAACAATATCGCTTAAATGTGATCCCGATAAAGCAATTTATCTTCGCGAGCAATATAGCAGTGTGCAAGCTGCTTTTCATATGCATAAAAGATATTGGAATTCAATAGAATTGTTGGGAGACATGCCCGATGACGATATAAAGAAATGGATACATCACTCAATTGATGAGGTGTTGAAGAAGATGCCGAAGAAAAAGCAACAAGAATATTATGGAAAAACCGAAGGGTGATAGGGTAGTTGTAAGATTAGACGAAATATCATCTACCAACACTGAAATGAAACTTTTGCAACAGAAAAACCCTCTTCCAGAAGGCTCAATGGTGATAGCAGAGTTTCAAACAGTTGGGCGGGGTCAAATGGGTAATACATGGTATTCGAGTAAAGGCAAGAATTTGCTGTTGAGTTCTGTGCTTTATCCTTATAGTGTAGAGGCAAGAGATCAATTTATTATATCGCGTGTTGTATCATTGGCTCTAAAGAGAGTGCTCAATAGATACTTGCAGGATGTGACTATTAAATGGCCCAACGATATCTACTGGAAAAACAAGAAAATAGCAGGTATTCTAATAGAAAATAGCTTAGTGGGTCAGCATATAGAGTATACTATTGTTGGGATTGGGCTGAATGTAAATGAAGGTGCGTTTCCAAGCGAATTGCCCAACCCTGTTTCTATGAGACAGATAACTGGTAGTGAATTGGATAGAGAGTTATTACTTAAAGAAGTTCATGACGAATTGTTTAACATTTACAATAGTTTGAAGAGACTTGAAATTGCAATAATAGAGAAAGAATATATGCAGTATTTGTATCGGAAGGAAGGTGTACATTGGTTTACTGATGAAAATGGACGTTTTAAAGCAACTATAAAAACTGTGCTCGCCACCGGACATTTAGTTTTAGCAACCTATCCCGAAAGGGAGGAGAGGGTTTATGCTTTTAAAGAGGTCGCTTTTGTGGTGGAGGATGATTAAGATTAAATCAGTTTAGGGCATTTATATAAGATAGCTTGAATTTCTCATAGCTTTCTATTCTATTAAACGAATTTTTATTAATATTTTTGTAAAGATTATTCACATAAAACATATTTGAATGGCACAATATAAACGAGTTTTACTGAAATTGAGCGGCGAGTCTCTAATGGGAGACAAGCAGTATGGTATAGATGAAAATAGATTGGATGATTACGCCCGACAGATAAAAGAAATTGCTGACATGGGTGTGCAAGTAGGCATTGTGATTGGCGGCGGCAATATTTTTCGCGGCTTAAGTGGTGCGGCCAAAGGCTATGATAGGGTAAAGGGCGACCAAATGGGAATGCTTGCTACTGTTATTAATAGTCAAGCATTGAGTTCATCACTTTCTGCCATGGGGCAAAAAAACAAGGTGTATACAGCTATTAGAATGGAACCCATTGGAGAGTATTATAACAAATGGAAGGCAATTGAAACACTTGAAGAGGGTGGTGTAGCCATTA
>CAZIUT010000112.1:0-6525 GCA_964542545.1 uncultured Dysgonomonadaceae bacterium
TGTTGAACGTTTCATTTAATTGAGCAAATATAAGAATTATTTCTTTGAGACTAGCAATTTCACAGGGTTTTTATTTATGTATAAAGGGTCTTTGATGTATGGGCTACTGTTTTCTATATAGAGGATGGTATTCTTTCAGATAAAAAATAAGCAGTAGTTCAAGAAAGAAGCAGATTGCAGTGTGTATATAAAAGAATCATCTTTATAAATACTACAGTCATAACTTTACCATCTTATTAAATCATGACACTTGTTGTAAAATAGGCTAATCTTATTTAAGCACAAGTCAATTTTATGCGTTATAAGTCAAAACGAAGCCGCAGGATTCAACAATTAAGTCATGAAAGGCAAATCTAACTGTATAAGATTGAACTATTAAGCCTTAAAAGCACAATCAGGAGGTGAAGTATTCAACAATAAAGGTGTAAAACAACAACATATTGAATTTTAATCATCTTTATTGAGCGGATGATGCGATATAATTTCTTGACGTAGAAAGTTTCTGTCTAAATGTGTGTATAATTCTGTTGTAGTTATTTTTTCATGACCCAACATTGCTTGCACATACCTTATATTAGCACCTCGTTCAAGCATGTGCGTAGCAAAAGAATGTCTGAAAATATGTGGGCTTATTGTTTTCTTGATACCCGCCTCTTCTGCATACTTTCTAATGTAATAGAACACGGTTATGCGTGAAATAGGTGTCCCTCTTTTACTAATAAACAGAAAGTCTTCGCTTCCTTTTTTTGCTACCATCGAGTTTCGATAGATCAAGTAGTTATTTATCTTCTGTATGGCCACATCCGATATAGGAACTAAGCGCTGCTTGTTACCTTTGCCATCGACACGAATGAAGCCCTCATCAAAAAAAAGATTTGTAAACCGCAAACCTGTCAACTCCGACACACGCAATCCACAACTGTACAAAGTTTCTATTATTGCATAGTTACGTGCACCCTCAACAGTAGAAACATCTATGACAGAAAGCAAATTATCAATCTCTTCAATAGACAATATAGTGGGAAGTTTCATTCCAATGTTTGGGGCATCCAACAATTCTGCAGGATTCACCTGAATATAATCCTCTAAAAACAGATATTTAAAAAATGATTTCACGCCTGACAACATACGTGCTATGGAGCGTGGTTTGATTCCCTTATCGTAAAGCTGAGCAAATAACTCCTCTAAATTGGACGCTGAAATATTTTGCATAGTTAACTGATTCTCGGTAGCATAATTTAGCAGCTTGCGCAAGTCTGTCATATACGCCGAAATTGAATTGGACGAGAGACCTTTTTCCAATAGCAGGTATTGCCTGTACTTTTGCACAAGAACTTCGTTTTTCATACCCTCCCTTATTTACTTGAATTATAAAATTGAAATAGTGTTTGATGTCTACGTCTAATCTTATGGACTGATTTATAGGTTGTAGAAAAACTATTATTTACCATTATCAATCCCCTTTTCTTTATCAAGCTCTTTCTGCATTACAATAGAGGAATAGAACAAAAATATTGCACTTATCAACAACAATACTGGCCACTCGTTTCGTCCCTTATACATTAAAAATACAGCCACCACCATCAGCACACAAGCAAAAACTTGAAAATTGAATAAACGTTTGCCCCTAACACTCTTTCCCGGATATGGGTTGGTGACAGTAATAGCAGAAAACATGCTAACACCCACAACCATACCCCACACAGCAATTGTGGGCTGAAATGAATAAACAATAGTAACTATTAATATTAGTATAGCCGACGCATTATATAGAATATTTTTAATGTTATATTTCATTATTTTTAATTGAAACTTTGATTATCATGATACTACTTGATAATGAAAACTTCTTCGTTTTCTTTTTTCATAAAGTAGTTTTCACGTGCAAATTTCTCTAAGTTATCCTTATCAGATTTAAGTTCGTGAAGCTTTATCTTATCTTCTTCTGTTTTTTTTCTGTAAAACTCTATTTGTTTTTTCAAACCTCTTATTTCTCTATCACTTTCAACCCGCTTTATTATGTTGCTATCGCTAAATAAAAACAACATGACTACAACAAACAAAAGCACACCTATCTGAAGGCTGTTTAACCCCCATGAGCTCTTTTTTGTTTTTTTTAAATCACTGTCCATAGTTCTATGAAATAGATGAGTTTATAAAATACAAATATAGAGAAAAATTGGCTTGTTGGGAGTATTAAAGAACAAAAAAATAAATATTCTAAAACTGTATCGTTAAATATACAAATAAAAGTTATCTTTGAGACTGTAATTACAAATCTTTAAACTCTTCTTCTATAATGAAAAAAATTATTGGATTATTCTTAGTTTTTCAACTATCAGTACCCATGATATTTGCATGCACCAATTTTTTAATTGGTAAAAAAGCATCGACAGACGGATCAACAATGATTTCTTATTCTGCCGACTCTTATAATTTGTATGGCGAGTTGTATCATTGGCCAGCAAAAAAGTATAATGCTGGCGATATATTAAAAATTTATGAGTGGGACACTGGAAAGTACTTGGGCGAAATACCACAAGTTTTACAAACCTACAATGTTGTAGGAAACATGAACGAACACCAGTTGGCTATTGGTGAAACCACTTTTACTGGTAGAAGAGAGCTTTCTGATCCAAACGGAATAATGGACTATGGCAGCTTAATATATATCACTTTGCAAAGAGCCCGAAATGCACGCGAAGCAATAAAAGTGATGACAGACCTTGTAAAAGAGCACGGTTATTACAGCACAGGAGAATCTTTTTCAATTGCCGACCCTAATGAAGTATGGGTAATGGAGTTTATTGGAAAAGGCGAAGGCAACAAAGGAGCTGTATGGGTAGCTGTAAGAATTCCTGACGATTGTGTTTCAGCACATGCTAACCAAGCTCGTATTCAGCAGTTCCCACTAAATGATCCCGACAATTGCATCTACTCACCCGATGTAATCTCTTTTGCACGCGAAAAAGGATATTACTCTGGTAGCGATGAAGACTTCAGCTTTGCACAAGCATATGCACCAATAGATTTTGGAGCACTTCGTTTTTGCGAAGCACGCGTATGGTCTTTTTTCAACCTCGTAAATAAAAACATGGCAGAATATGTTAGCTATGCTAAAGGTGAAACCACAGACCCTATGCCACTATACATAAAGCCCGACAAAAAGCTATCAATGAGAGATGTACAAAGCTTTATGCGTGACCACTATGAAGACACAGACTTAGATTGGAGAAATGATTATGGCGCAGGACCTTTTGGCTCGCCCTATCGATGGTCACCATTAACATGGGAAGTAGACTCTGTAGAGTATTGTAACGAAAGACCAATTGCAACACAACAAACAGGATTTTCATTTGTATCTCAATCACGCTCATGGCTACCCAACGAAATTGGGGGTGTTTTATGGTTCGGAATAGACGATGCAGCACAAAGTGTATACTATCCAATATATGTGGGAAACACAACTATGCCAGAAGAGATGAAAGTTGGCAATGGCGATTTGCTAAACTTCACATGGGAGTCTGCTTTTTGGATTCACAACTGGGTATCAAACATGGTGTATGATCGCTATAGCGACAAAATTGTTCATGTAAACGAATTGCAAAACAAACTAGAAAGCAGCTTCGAAACCAACCAACCCAAAATAGAGAAAGAAGCATTAGCTCTATATGAAAAGTCAAAAACAGAAGCAGTAAGTTTCTTAAATAACTATAGCAACACCAACATTACAAAAGGATTGGCCCAGTGGAAAAAAATGGGTGAGCATATGATGGTAAAATACCTTGATGGTGTTGTGAAAAAAGAAGAGAATGGAGAATTCAAACGCAACGAGCACGGACAGCCTGCATCGCCCAATAGACCAGGGTACTCTAACGAACATTATCGGAAAGTAATTGAACAGACTGGTGATAAGTATAAAGTTCTATTTTAAACAAACACAAAAGATTAAAAGATAAATTAAGACTATGAACGAGAAAACATTATTAAACAAAGTTACTGAAAAGGCTCAAAGATGGCTAACTGGTAATTACGACGAAGAAACAAAAAAAGAAGTTGAGCAGATGCTCAGTAATGAAGATGAATCTTTGCTCATTGATGCTTTTTATAGAGAGCTGGAATTTGGCACTGGTGGTTTACGAGGCATTATGGGCGTGGGTTCTAATCGTATAAACAAATACACTATCGGAAGTGCTACACAAGGTTTGACTAACTATCTTTTGAAAGAATTTGATGACTCACCTGAAATAAAAGTAGTAATAGGACACGACTGTAGAAACAATAGTCGCAAATTTGCTGAAATATCTGCAAACATTTTCTCTGCTAATGGTATAAAAGTATATCTTTTCGAAGATTTACGTCCTACACCAGAAGTATCTTTTGCTATACGCAAATTAGGCTGTCAGAGTGGTATTATGATTACTGCATCTCACAACCCAAAAGAGTATAACGGATATAAAGCTTATTGGAATGATGGTGCACAAGTACTTGCCCCTCACGATAAGAATATAATTGCTGAGGTAAACAGAATAAAATCTATCGATGATATAAGATTTGAAGGAAACCCCGATCTTATTAAGATTATTGGTAAAGACATGGACAACACCTTCATTGATGAGGTTGTAAAACTCTCTTTGTCACCCGAAGCAATTAAGCGTCATCACGACATGAAGATTGTCTTCACTCCTATTCACGGAGCAGGAGTTATGCTTGTTCCTGCAGCACTTAAAGCAGTTGGTTTTACCAATGTAATTAATGTGCCAGAACAAGATATTGTTGATGGAGACTTCCCAACTGTAGTTTCGCCCAACCCCGAAGAACCAGCCGCACTAAAACTAGCTGTAGAAAAAGCAATAGAAACCAATGCAGAAATTGTAATGGCAACCGACCCTGATGCTGATCGCATAGGAACTGCTGTTCGTAATAATGAGGGTGAATTTGTGTTGATAAACGGTAATCAAACTATGATTATCTACTTATACTACCTCATTACAAGATGGAAGGAGCTTGGCAAGCTAACTGGTAAAGAATATGCAGTTAAAACAATTGTTACTAGCGAGCTAGTTGCTGAAATAGCCAGAAAAAACAATGTTGAGCTATATGATAGCTACACAGGTTTTAAGTGGATTGCCGATATCATCAAAAAGAACGAAGACACTAAAACATATCTTGGTGGCGGAGAAGAAAGCTACGGTTTCCTAGCTGGAGATTTTGTACGCGACAAAGACTCAATTTCAGCTTGTATGCTTTTTGCTGAAATAGCAGCATGGGCAAAAGACAATGGCAAAACTGTATACCAACTACTGCAAGATATCTATATAGAATATGGATATTCTAAAGAAGAAGGTGTATCGCTTGTTAGAGAAGGGAAAGAAGGGGCCGACGAGATTGAAGCTATGATGAGAAACTTCCGCGAAAATCCGCTTACTAAAATAGCAGGGTCAAACGTATCTCTTCTTAAAGACTTTGCTACTCTTGAAGCAAAGGACTTTAACACCAATGAAAGCATCACTCTTTCAATGCCTACAACTTCTAACGTTCTTCAATATTACACTGAAGATGGAACAAAACTATCAATCCGTCCTTCAGGTACTGAGCCAAAGATAAAGTTCTACATAGAGGTGAAGGGTGGAACAGCTGACTCAAGAGAAGCTTTGAAAAAAGCAGAAGAAACTGCCAATAAAAAAATCGAACTAATTCGTGAAGAATTAGGCATTTAAATAAATAATAGATATGAAACGAAAATTAAAAATCGCTTTGGTTGCACATGACAACCGCAAAGTAGATATTATAGACTGGGTAATATATAACTCAGAGTTTTTGTCTCATCATTCATTAGTTTGCACAGGAACTACAGGCACTTTGGTGCAAGAGGCGTTAGCTAGTAAAGGTGTTAACCCAGAGATGCAAATAATGACATCTGGACCACTCGGTGGAGATGCTGAGATTGCGGCAATGGTTGTAAGAAAAGAGATTGACTTAGCTGTTTTTCTAATTGACGACCTTAATGCTCAGCCTCACGAAGCAGACATAATGATGCTTTTAAGACAATGTAGGGTACACAATGTGCCTATTGCTTGCAATAGATACAGTGCAGACCTAATGATTACAACAGACTTGTGGGATGATGAGAGTTACAAGCCAATGAATCCACATTATGAAAGATTTGATAGAGAGAAGCATGAAGCAAATATAAATAAGTACAAGTAGAAAATTCCCTTTAAATATTAATAAAAGAAACCGTTTCAGTAATTGAAGCGGTTTTTTTATTGACAGCATCATTTAATGAAAATAAGGATCTCATGCAAAACTATGTGTTTACTTCTAATTTTTTTATTGTTTGATTTAATAATGCACGGGTTTTGAACGAGTCTTCAAGGTTTGTTTTTTTAGATAGATGATATTTAAGAATAGGTGCTAACAGTATAACTTTTAACTCGTAATCAGCAAAGTGTCGATAAAATACTGTGCCAACCGACCTCGACCGAAGAGCCGAAAAACCAGTGCGAAAGGCGGTTAAAAATC
>CAZIUT010000113.1:0-6418 GCA_964542545.1 uncultured Dysgonomonadaceae bacterium
CATCTCAATTAAGAAGAATGGATAAGAAAAATCTGAACAAGAAAAAATTTAGCCCCAACTTGGGCAATAAAAAACCGAAACCCCCATTTAATCCATATTGGATTTACACTATAATTATATTAGGTCTTTTGGGTATGTTCTTTTTTGGCGGGAATGTCTCGGTAAAAGAGGTTACTTGGTCTGAGTTTCAACAATATGTAAATGACGATAGACTAGAAAAGGTTGTTATTTATAATAATAAAAATAAAGCTGAAGCATTTGTCAGAGAGGGCTCAGTTAAGCATATTTTTAAAGATGATGCTGAGAAAGTAAAGGCTAATCCTACAATTGTTGTAGAAATATCTTCTGCCGACAAGGCGTCGGAGTTTCTTGACAAAGTAAAGGAAGAAAAGCAACTCGACATTGGAGTATCGTTTAACTCTTCGTCAGAACTTAGTGGAATAATACTCGGGCTTCTTCCGTTTATACTACTCATAGCAATATGGGTGTTTTTTATTCGTCGCATGTCAAAAGGTGCTGGTGGGGGATCTGGAGGTGTATTTAATGTAGGAAAATCGAAAGCGCAAATTTTTGATAAAGATTCTGCAATTAAAATTACATTTAAAGATGTTGCAGGACTCTCAGAAGCAAAACAAGAGGTGGAAGAAGTGGTAGAGTTTTTGAGACACCCTAAAAAGTATACCAACTTGGGTGGTAAAATCCCTAAAGGAGCACTTCTAGTTGGCCCTCCTGGAACAGGTAAAACATTGTTGGCAAAAGCTGTAGCGGGCGAAGCCGATGTTCCATTCTTCTCTATCTCTGGGTCAGATTTTGTGGAGATGTTTGTGGGGGTTGGCGCATCGCGTGTACGCGACCTTTTTAAACAAGCAAAAGAAAAAGCCCCTAGCATTATATTTATTGATGAGATTGATGCAGTGGGACGTGCGCGTGGAAAAAACGTGAACATGGGTTCTAATGATGAGCGTGAAAACACCCTCAATCAACTCTTAACCGAAATGGACGGATTTGGCTCTAATAGTGGTGTTATTATATTAGCAGCGACTAATCGTGCCGACATTCTTGACAAAGCCCTATTGAGAGCAGGACGATTTGACAGACAGATACATGTTGACCTGCCAGACCTGAACGATAGGAGAGAAATATTTAAAGTACACCTTCGTCCAATAAAGATAGACGATTCTGTTGATGTAGACTTTTTGGCTCGCCAAACCCCTGGATTCTCGGGTGCAGATATAGCAAACGTTTGTAACGAGGCAGCGCTGATAGCAGCACGCGGAAAGAAAAGCTTTGTGCAAAGCATCGACTTTATGAATGCTGTAGATAGAATTGTGGGTGGACTAGAAAAGAAAAATAAAATAATAACAATAGAGGAGAAGAAATCTATTGCCATACACGAGGCTGGACACGCAACGTTGAGTTGGATGTTAGAATATGCCAATCCGCTAGTGAAAGTAACAATTATTCCGCGCGGGAAGGCTCTTGGAGCTGCTTGGTATTTACCCGAGGAACGACAAATTACAACTAAGAACCAGATGCTAGACGAAATGTGTGCCATATTGGGTGGTCGGGCTGCTGAGGAAGTGTTCCTTGGTGAAATATCGTCGGGTGCTATGAACGACCTTGAACGTGTGACTAAACAGGCTAATGCAATGGTTAGCTATCTTGGTATGAGTGATAAACTACCAAACTTGTGCTATTATGACAGTGGTGGTCAAGAGTGGAATTTCTCTAAACCTTATAGTGAAGATACTGCTAAGGTGATTGACTCTGAAGTGAAGAAACTTATTGCTGAGCAATATGCTAGAGCAAAAGAAATTTTGAAAGAGAATGCTGATGGTCATAAAAGACTAGCTGAAATATTGTTAGAGAAAGAGATTATTTATGCAAACGATTTAGAGAAAATATTTGGAAAACGCCGATGGGTTTCTCGCTCACAAGAGTTGTTGCAACAAGATCAAACTGCAATACAAGAGGCCGATGCTATTCAAAATTTATCTCGTTCTAAAACAGAAGGTAAAGATGAGGTGTTTATTCACGAAAGCGAGAATAAAAAGAAGGATGAAGAAACACCCACATCGGATAAAACAGATGATACAATCGAAAAGAAAGACAATAAAGACACTCCGTTAGAGCAGTAATAATATTACACGTTTATTATAATTCTTATAAAAGCCGCTGTTTTCCGTAAACAGTGGCTTTTATTAAAATAGCCCATAAGCTTTAAATCTATAGGCTATAAATAAGTTCTATAATCATTCATCGAACTTTATTGTTTTGTATGTGTTATAATATATACAAAACAAATGTAGAATTTTATGAAAATAGCGTATTACATACTTATTGGAATATTCACAGTGGGAACTATTTCTTGTACATCATCCCATTCTAAAAACAAAGAGTACAATACTAACACAAAAAATATAGAAACTATGAAATTTGAAAAAGTAGCTTTACCTTACGAAACTGATGCGTTAGCACCAGTTATTGGAAAACAAACAATGGAACTTCACTATGGCAAGCATTATCAAGGCTATGTTGACAACTTAAATAAGTTGATTGTAGGTACTAAATTTGAAAATGCTGATTTAGAAACTATCGTGAAAGAAAGCGATGGAGGAATTTTTAATAATGCTGGTCAAGCATTAAATCACCAGTTATACTTCACCTCATTTAGTCCTAAGGGTGGTGGTGAACCTCAAGGTAAATTAGCTGAAGCTATTAATTCGAAATTTGGTTCATTTGAAAAATTTAAAGAAGAATTTATAGCTGCTGGTTTAGGCGTATTTGGTTCTGGATGGGTATTTTTAGCAAAAGATGGCAGTGGCAACCTTTCAATTGAAAAAGAAAGCAATGCCGGTAACCCACTAACTAAAGGATTGACTCCGGTATTAGGCTTAGACGTTTGGGAACATTCATATTACTTGGATTACCAAAACCGCAGAGCTGACCACCTTAAAGAAGTATGGAAGATTTTAGACTGGAAAGTTATTAGTGATCGTTACTAATAAAAGAACACAACAATTATAATATAATTCTTTAGGATTGTAACATAAAACAAAAAAGAGTAGTTTTTACAAACTGCTCTTTTTTTTATATAATAGCGTGCTCAAAAATTAATCTACCAATTTAATCCCCGATAACATACGACCTGAAACTATTGATTGACGACGGGCTGAAAAAAACAGTTCAGGCTCATCGTAGGTACACAAACTAGACACTTCAATCTGTTCTTGAGAAAGACCAAGCCTTACAAACTCGTTGTGAGAAACTTGCTTTAAATCGATATGCCATTTATTTGTATTTTCATTAAAGAAAGAAACAGAAGATAAATCAAAACCAGCCTCGTTGAAGTTAGCAATTAGCTCATCACCTACTTCGTAGTTACTTTGAGAAATAGATGGCCCAATAGCCGCTACTATGTGAGAGGGGTTGGAATTGTACACCTCGCTCATTTTATCAATAGTCTTTTTAATAATACCTCCAACCAAACCTTTCCAACCAGCATGAATAGCTGCAATTATCTGCTTTTGCTTATCATATAATAAAACAGGAACACAATCGGCAGTGGTAGCACAAAGAAAAATGTTTTCAAGGTGCGTTATTGACGCATCAACACCATACAATCTTTCAATTTTATCTGACGGATTAGCACTCATAAACTCCTCATCAATAACTAAAACATTACTGCTATGGGTTTGATGTGGAATAATAAAATCGGCAATATTCATATACCACATACGCGATAGAATTTGCCTGTTTTCATAAATATCTATTGGGTTATCATCTGAATAGTTACCTAAATTGAACGATGAAAAAGACCCTATACTAACGCCCCCTTTGCGCGTTGTGCAAAAATGCTCTATGCGTGCTTCATTGATGAGGTTATCAAACTGAAGGAGATTGCTGTATTCTGGATGTTTTTTCATACAATATCTTATTTATGACATCTTATACTATTCGTCTAAATATGAGTAATCTTCATGGTCATTATCAAAATCGTCGTCTTCAGAGTCGTCTAATGGCACATCATCATCATCATCAAATTCAATCGACTTGACATCGAGATTGCGATGAACTAATGAATCTTTCTCCGTTTTTCCTTCTATGGGTCGTATAGTCTCTTCGCTATTAAGCTCTTTCCAAAGCATATCTTTTAGTTGAGAAAGACCTATATTGGTTACTGCAGAAATAAACACATAAGGCAAGTCTGGTAAATCTTCGGAAATGGCCTCCTGTAGTTCATCGTCTAGCAAATCAGTTTTAGATATGGCCAACACCCGTTTCTTATCGGCCAATTCAGGATTGTACTGCGTCAATTCATTGAGCAAAATATTGTATTCAGTTTTGATGTCATCAGCATCGGCAGGAATTACGAAAAGCAACAATGAATTGCGTTCAATATGACGCAAAAAACGTGTACCCAAACCTTTTCCTTCACTTGCACCTTCAATAATACCAGGTATATCGGCCATCACAAACGATTTATGATCGTGATAGTCTACTATTCCCAAGTTAGGAACAAGAGTAGTAAAAGGATAGTTATCAATTTTTGGTTTAGCTGCTGATACTACAGATAGAAGAGTCGATTTGCCAGCATTAGGAAAACCTACCAAGCCTACATCGGCAAGCAACTTCAACTCAAGAACTATCCTGCGCTCTTCAAAAGGCTCTCCTGGCTGTGCATAACGTGGTGCTTGATTAGTAGGGGTTTTAAATCGGGTGTTGCCCAATCCTCCTCTACCACCCTTCAAGAGCACATACTCTTCGCCATGATCGGTTATATCACAAATATACTCACCCGTTACAGAGTCATATACAACTGTGCCACAAGGAACATCGATAAAGACAGACTTCCCTTTTTTACCAGACGACTTCTTGCCCGAACCTCCTTCGCCATGTTCGGCTAAGATATGCCTTTCGAAACGAAGGTGCAGCAGGGTCCAATAGTTTCTATTGCCACGCAATATAACGCTGCCTCCGTCGCCACCATCGCCACCATCAGGGCCTCCCTTTGGGATATATTTTTCTCGACGAAAATGAGAAGATCCTCGTCCTCCCTTGCCAGAACGGCAATATATTTTCACATAGTCTACAAAATTCGCTTCAGCCATAATGTTTGTTTTTCGTGGAATGAATAAGTAGGATAAGTCCTCTCAATTCTCAATATTTTAGTGCTCTAGATTGTCTACTACTTTTTCTATTCTAGAAAAAATATCATCAACAGACCCCACACCTTCTATTTTAGCCAACTTACCCTGCTTTGAATAGAAATCTTTCAAAGGCTCAGTTTCGTTGTAATATACTTGTAAACGCGATTTAATTGTTTCTAGCGTGTCATCATCTCTTCCAGACTCTAGCCCGCGCTTTAACAAGCGGTCGATGAGTTCTTCATCATCAACATCTAACCATAGCACCACATTGATACCCTTTTCTTTTTCGCGCAACATATTATCCATTGCTTCTCCCTGTTTCAAAGTACGAGGGAAGCCATCAAAAATGTAACCCCTATTATCCAAGTTATCATCGAAAAGCTCTTTTAAAATATTAATTACCACTTCGTCGGGTACAAGTTGTCCTTCCGACATATATTTATCTGCAAGCTTACCTAATTCGGTTTGTTTCTTTATTTCGTTCCGAAGAACATCTCCTGTAGAAATATGAGTTAAGTGATATTTGTCTATTAGCTTTTGACTTTGTGTCCCTTTTCCTGAACCAGGAGCACCAAAAATTATAATATTCAACATAAAAAAATCATTTTATTATTATTGTAACCACAAAGATAGATAATTGTTTGCTCTGTAAAAATAAACCTTTTAACTTTATGTCTGTAATATATCATTTTTATGATTTGAACTAAATTCATGAAACAAACGTTTAATACATACACACTAATATAATTAAATGATATGAAGAAAGAAGATTTTAGAGAAAAAGCACATTCAGTCTTAGATGAAATAATAAATCATATAGCCGATATGGAAAAAAAGGCCAATGAGGTTTCGGATGATTTGAAAGAGGAGTACAGCCAAAAGCTAGAAAGACTGAAAGAAATAAAACTTGACCTGACTAAAAAGCTGGACGACTATGAAGGAATGACCGAAAACAGATGGGACATAGTAAAAGAAAGTTTTGAAGAGTTTCTTGTAAGAGTAAATAAAGCTTGGAGAGTTAGCTACAAGAAAGCATCGTCTGCATTTAAAAAATAGAAATTGTATAATAGGTTATTTTAATGGGTAATAGGCTTGCAGAATCAAAAACTTCAGGCCTTTTACTCATTCTTAATCTAAGAAACACAGCTTAATCTAAGAGAAGATGAGCCGATTTAAAATAAAAAAAGCTACCTCAATTAAGATGTAGCTTTATAATTGTGACCCCGCCAGGGTTCAAACCTGGAACCTTCTGATCCGTAGTCAGATAC
>CAZIUT010000114.1:0-6407 GCA_964542545.1 uncultured Dysgonomonadaceae bacterium
CTGAGGGTCGCGGGTTTGAGTCCCGTCTTTCGCTCTTATAAATCAAGTTTTAATAGCTAGTTTATTAAAGCATCAAAAAGAACACCATAGAACAAATGTTTTATGGTGTTCTTTTATTTAAAAGCTCACAAACAGCACAAGATAACGGATTAGTAGTAAAACAAAATGTTTTTTAAATAATCATCTTTGTAATGCTAATAAAGCCATGCCTTCATACGATCATTTTATAAATTAAATCGTTTATTTCAAACTAGGTTACACTTACTATAAGCATAAACCTCCTTTATGAACCAGGATTTAATTCCGTAAGAAACCACAATCATGTCATAAAACTCAAATCCTACGCATAGGAAACAACAAACAAGCCATAAAACTCAAATCAGAGGAGCAAGATTCGACGATCAAGACATGAAAGACAAATCGAGCATGCAGAATTACACAATGATGGGGATAGTGTCCAATGATGCCATAAAAGAAAAATCTTCAGTCGGAGATAGTCGGTAATATAGCACGTTTTTAGATTTTCTTAGATACAAGACCCAGAACTTCTAAGACAAAATCTCTATCTGATTTTCAAATAGCAGGAAGATTTTCTTTTAGAATAAAATAGTACCTTTGCGTCCGCAAATATTAAAACATTTACATGCTCTTTTCATAAACTCATAGATAGCGGAGGTAAATAAATTAAACTTCCAATATATTTTATTATATCAAACAAAACAACGTGTCAAAAAATAATAGCAAACCCCATTATCGAGATTTTACTTCAGGGAGTATTTCGCGCCAGCTTACTAAGCTAGCATTGCCACTTATGGCTACTAGTTTTATTCAAATGGCATACAATCTTATCGATCTTGCTTGGGTAGGTCGTTTGGGTAGCGAGTCTGTTGCAGCAGTAGGCGCAATGGGTATGCTAATATGGATGATAAATGCTATTGCTCTCTTTTCAAAAATTAGCGCAGAGGTATCTATAGGACAATCAATAGGCATAAAACGTTTTGACAAAGCAGCTATCTATGCTTCCCATACTACAACCATAGCTATTATTTTAGGAACACTCTTTTTTGCTATATTCTTAGCACAACCACATCTATTTGTAAATTTTTTCAAACTTTCGCCGTCAATATCTTTAGAAGCAACTAATTATTTAAGAATCATATCTCTTAGTATACCAATGGTTTTTATGATTCTCAATTTTTCGGGTATATATGTTGGCTCAGGTCGAAGTGATATTCCCTTCTATTATAATGCAGCAGGACTCATCCTCAACATTTTGATAGACCCATTATTAATATTTGGTCTAGGCCCAATTCCGGCACTAGGATCAAGTGGTGCTGCAATAGCAACTACCTTTTCTCAACTTGTTGTTCTTGTTTTATTTATTTGGCATCTCAAAAAAAGACAAGGTGTATTCGGAAATTTCCCTTTCCTAACTACCTTAAAATCAAGTTACACCAGAAATATTTTCAAACTAGGATTCCCTGTAGCCGCGATGAATGTGTTTTTTTCCTTAATCAACATGAATTTAGTCCGTATTGCATCTATTCATGGCGGTCATCTAGGAGTAACAAGCCAAACTACGGGAGGACAAATAGAAGGACTTACATGGAACACTACCGAGGGTTTCGCAACAGCATTAGGTAGTTATGTTGCACAAAACTATGCTGCAAACAAAATAGACAGAACAAAAAAAGCTTATGCCTTTACACTAAAACTTCTTTTATCATTAGGTGTAGTTCTCAGTGGTGCTTTTATATTCTTTGGTTCAGATATATTTTCAATTTTCGTTCCCGAAAAAGATGCCTATATGGCAGGGGGTGATTATCTTCTAATATTAGGTATTTCTCAAATATTCATGATGCTAGAGTTAACTACTCAAGGGATGTTCAATGGAATTGGAAGAACTGCTCCTCCTGCAATAATCAGTATGACATTTAATGCTATCAGAATACCTCTTGCTATGTTCTTGGCACCTCGTATGGGGGTAAATGGAGTGTGGTGGGCAATTAGTATTACCACTATCTTTAAAGGTGTAATTTTAACTATATGGTATCAAGTTGTTCAGAAGAAAATAGAGGTGAGAAATAGATAATACAGGTAAAGTGAAGAACGAGTTGCTTAATACCCTGGCAAGAAGAGCCCAATATCATTTACAGGGAGGTTAAACAGATTGGCAACATAAGCATTTACCATTTGTCCCGAAAACATATAAAAACCCGAAGAGAAACCCCTATCGCTTTGCGCTAGACCAATCACTCCTCCGCCATTTGCCATTTTCATAAATAGCGAAGAGAAAATATTGCTCAAAGCAATAGATGCAGTGCGAGCCACACGCGAACTAATACTCATTTCACAGAAATGAAGCACGCCATGCATTTTATATAAAGTAGGTGCACCAGGAATGCAAGCCTCCATGGTTGTTTCAAAACAGCCACCCTGTGCCAAGCGTAAATCTATAACAATAGCTCCTTGTTTCAATTCACTTATCAAATCTTCAGATATTCTGTCACGGTGTGGCTTGTTGATATACTCCATAGCACCAATCAATACATCGGCAGAGCGAAATGTGTTTCGCATAACATTGGGTTGCAAAGTTGAGGTAAATAATGAACGTCCAAGATTTTGCTCCATTAGTCGCAATTTACTTATATCATTGTCAAAAACTTTAACCATTGCACCCAACCCCAATGCTGCACGAGCAGCAATAGTGCCAGCCACATCAGCACCAATAATAACAACTTCCGTTGGCGAAACACCAGGCACACCGCCCATAAGAATACCCTTTCCACCATTAGCATTACTCATTAATTCAGCTGCCAGTGTTATAGCTGAAGATCCTTCAATTTCTGAAATAGCAGTAGCAAAAGGAGATGACCCTGTATCATCAAAAACTAAATCATAGGCCAGAGCATTAATTCCTTTGGCTGACATAGCCTTCAATACAGTTGAAGACAACAAGGGCTGCTGCAAAAAAGAAAAAACTGTAGCACGAGGTCGCATCATAGCCACCTCTTGTAATGTGGGAGGAGATATCTTTAATATTAAGCTAGCTTCAAAGACCTCAGCCTTCAAATCTACAATATGCGCACCCGATTCAGAGTAGTAGTTGTCAGAATAGTTAATTGGAATACCTGCTCCCGACTCTAAAATAACTTTATGTCCTTGATCAACTAAAATAGCCACAGCTTCTGGTGTAAGTGCAAGACGCTTTTCAAATCTGGTATTCTCTTTAGGAATACCAATTGTAAGTGCCGAATGTGTTTTGTTTACTTTCAGCAGAAACTCCCTTACTACAAAAGAAGTTGTTTTATGTGGTGTATATATCATAGCCAGTATAGTTTATAAGTAATTAAGCTTTCAATTAGTATATACTTGCAATATCTTTTTTATTGCTTTTACACTTTCATTTAAATGCGCTGAAGACACCAAATGCTTTGTATGATAAGTAAGCTTTGCTTTAGAATAATATTCATCGCGTTGCGCTAAGTGGGTTGTTATAAAATCCTTCAATTCATTAGGCGACTTGTTCTGAATAATAGGTCTAACATTTTTAGAGGTCTGCAAACGAGAAACCAACTGCTCTACCGATGCTTTTACATAAACCGTTATACCCTGTTGGTTCATCACATCCATATTGTTATAAAAACAAGGTGTTCCTCCTCCCGTAGAAATCAACACATTTTGAAATGTTGCAACCTCACGCAACATCTCTCGTTCTATAACTCTAAATTTGCTCTCTCCCTTTTCAGCAAAAATATCTTGTATAGTTTTGCGATATCTACTTTCTATGTATTTATCTAAATCAATAAACTGAAGATTTAGTTCTTTACTCAAAAGCTTACCTATTGTGGTTTTACCCACCCCCATATATCCAACTAAGAAAACTCTTTTCATATACATTTCTTATAATAAAGGAGTAAACAAACGAACAAAAGACTCTTTAAAACGCATCCAAACAGGACGCTTCATCCATTCTCGTAGCACAATAGCCGTAGAGTTGTTTTGATCTTCCACAAAAATCGCCTTTCCTCGAATAGCAGTAACTTCGTTATATATAAAAGCCATTACCTCAAGATTTTGCTCAAAACTACGAACATCAAAGTTGGCAGATCCCATCAATGTCAGAGAGTCGTCTATAACCATAAGCTTAGAGTGTAGAAACCCGGGCTCGTAAAAATAAATCTTCACCCCTGCTATCATCAGCTTTTTAAAATAAGACCTAGATGCTAGTTGCACAAGCAAAGTGTCAGATCTGCGAGGAACCATTAATCGAACATCAACACCTCTTGTAGCAGCTGTGATGAGTGCGTCAGACAAACTATCGGGTGGTATAAAATAGGGTGTTTGTATATAAATATACGATTGAGCTCCAAATATTGCCTGCATAAAGCCTTGCATTATTTCACGTGCAGGGCTATATGGTCCGCTACTTACAATTTGCACAAGATTATCGCCAAAACTCTCAAGTGGCGGGAAATATTCTTTTGCTGTGATAAGAGATTTGCTTACCATAAACCAATCAATCAGAAAAACAGATTGCAGACCTTGCACACCCTTTCCTTCTATCCGTATATGGGTGTCACGCCAGTTTCCCCACTTTGGACCATTTATATACCTATCGGCTACATTCATTCCACCAATATATCCTACTCGCCCATCTATCACTACTATCTTTCTATGATTGCGATAATTGACATGAGATGTCAACATGGGAAACTTCACTTTCATAAACTCCTCCACTTCGATACCCGAAGAGCGCATTTCCTCGTAAAAACGATTCTTAACTCTCCACGAACCTACTGCATCTACAATAACTCTGATTTTTACACCTACGGCAGATTTTTTAATCAACAAATCTTTCAATAGATTACCTACAATATCGTCATCCCAGACATAATACTCTATATGTATATGCTGAGTAGCTTTATCGATATCGTGAAACAACGCATCAAACTTATCTCTGCCAGTAATAAAAAACTCAACAGAACTCCCATACAGCAGATGTGCTTGATTTGAGTTTCGCAACAGCTTTACAAGTTCAATATATTTTGAAGGATAGTGAACCAACTCAGCAGAGTTGATTTCTGCCAGCGGACGTGTCTTAATCTTTGAGTACATCCGTTTGGACATAAAGCGCCGTTTGGTGTAGTTTTGACCAAAAATCACATATATAACAAATCCAATGATGGGCAGAAATATCAGCACCATTATCCATGTAATGGTTTTAATTGGATTTCTGTTCTCAGAGATAATTACAATAATAACACCAAGCACTGTAATTAAATATACTATTTCTGTTATACGAAAAAGAATATGGTACATATCATTGGCAATTTTAACGATACTTTCCCTCTTCTATGTCTTCAAGAATATTTAGATAAGAATGGTATCTGCTTTCACTTATATAATGATTTTCTACAGCTTCAGTCACTGCACATCTAGGTTCGTTTATGTGCATACAGTTATTATAGAAACACTTATGAGAAAATTTAAATATCTCTGGGAAAAAGTGCGACACTTCTTCTCTAGTCATATTAACAGTACCAAAACCTTTGATTCCAGGAGTATCAATAATAAATCCCCCACCATCAATCTCTATCATTTCGGAATAAGTAGTTGTATGCATACCCATTTGATGATAGGAAGATATATCGCCCACTTTGCGCTTATAATCATCTCCTGTAACTACATTTATAAATAACGACTTGCCAACTCCCGAATGCCCTGCCAGTAAGCTTACTTTATTTTTAATGATATCCTTAAGTTCTTGCATCCCTATATTTTCTGTAAGTGATGCTTTCAAACAACTGTAACCAATGGTTTGATATAAATTTATAAGCGCATCCACATACTCCAGGTCTTCTTGGTCATACAGGTCTATTTTATTAAATACAATACGAACAGGAATTCTATATGCCTCGGCCGAAGCCAAAAAACGATCAATAAAAACTAGCGTTGTCACGGGTGACTTTACTGTTACAAACAATAAAGCTTGGTCGATATTAGCAGCTAAAATATGAACTAGTTTAGACAGATTAGAAGCACGCCTGACGATATAGTTCTTCCGATCGAATATTTCAGTTATATACGACGTGTCGTCAGGGTTCAAGTCAACCTTCACAATATCACCAACAACAACAGGACTAGTGCTCCGAATTCCCCTCAGTCGGAAATTACCTTTTGCCCTGCATTCAATATCCTGTCCATCGTCTGTGCGAACAGTATATACATTACCCGTATTTCTAATTACCAATCCTTTCATGTCTTGAAATAAAAAAAGGGAAAGAATAAAATTCTTTCCTCTTTATCGCTTACTATATTGTAAGGACTTCTTTTTCTTTTGCATCAAATATATCATCAATCAATTTGATGTACCTATCATGTAGCTTTTGGAACGAGGCTTCTGC
>CAZIUT010000115.1:0-1589 GCA_964542545.1 uncultured Dysgonomonadaceae bacterium
GGTGCTAATCTTAGCATAATCTCTCCAAATGTTACAACTTTTTTATTCATCGTCATTAAATTATTAAGTATATATTTATCTTTGTTTTTACCGATGCTTAATGGATTTTTTAATTAATTACAAAACAGCTGTGTCTAAATCAATCTGTTTTGCAAACAAAACTCGCCATTTTACTTTCACTATTAAACTGTTGAGCTTCAATCCACTTAAATAATGGCTATATTCTACAAAAGTAATGAGAAAGTAGTCAGTTTGCAAACGATATTAAAATAATATTTTTATTAAGTTTCAAATACTCAGAATGAAGGTGAAGGGCATATCATCCTGTAGCAATGTTCTCCTGATCTTTTGAGATGCGAAGAGGGTACTTCTCCACTATATATTGTATAGTGAATTAACTATAAAAACATTTATTTATTAGTGTAATATAAGATATATGAAGATGCTAATGGCTTGGATTGGAGTTAGCAATTTTTATTTAACTGATAGATAAGAATTAAAACAATTGGGTTCGCTAGTAATAATATACAGTTATTCCAAATACCAGTCATACATCCATTTTACTCCCTTATCAATCTCCACTTGGTGCTTCCATCCCAAAGCATTTAGTTTAGATACATCTGTCAATTTGCGCATAGTGCCATCTGGTTTAGTCGAGTCGAAAGTAATTGCACCTTTGTATTGTATGGTATCTTTTATCAGCATTGCCAAGTCTCTAATACTTATCTCCTTGCCTGTACCAATATTGATGTGGCAATTGCGAACCTCTTTGTCGGTGCCTTTCAGGTCGGAAAAGTCCACTTGTTCCATCACAAACACACAAGCATCTGCCATCTCCTCACTCCAGAGAAACTCACGCAAGGGTTGCCCTGTGCCCCACAACGCTACCTCATTGGCCGAGACACCATATTTCTTTAATATTGTGACTATCTCATTGTGGGTGTTCTTACCTGTTATTTCTTCTACGGGTCTATTGTTTAGGTCTTTTTCAATTGCCTCCCAATCATTCTCCATTAAGCATTTTGCCAAATGAATTTTCCTTATCATAGCAGGCAATACATGACTGCGCTCGAGGTGAAAATTATCATTTGGCCCATAGAGGTTAGTTGGCATCACCGCAATATAGTTTGTGCCATACTGCAAGTTGAAGCTCTCGCACATTTTCAATCCCGCAATCTTAGCAATAGCATAGGGTTCGTTGGTATATTCTAGGGGAGATGTCAATAGCGCATCCTCCCTCATCGGTTGGGGTGATTCCTTTGGGTATACACAAGTACTACCTAGGAAAAGTAATTTCTTCACATTGTACTTGTAGCTCTCACCAATTACATTATTTTGTATCTGCAAGTTCCGATAAATAAAATCTGCCCTATACACATTATTTGCAACAATACCCCCTACGTGGGCTGCAGCCAAGAATACATATTCAGGATGCTCATCAGCAAAAAAACTTGCAACAGCTACGCCATCCATCAAATCCAGCTCTTTCGATGTTCGCCCAATCAAGTTGGTATAACCTTTTTGTTTCAGATTGTTCCAAATAGCAGAGCCTACCAATCCGCGGTGACCAGCAATATATATTTTTGAAT
>CAZIUT010000115.1:1689-6380 GCA_964542545.1 uncultured Dysgonomonadaceae bacterium
ACCAACTCTTCAAACGATGTTTGGGTAGGATTCCATCCTAATAGTTTTTTTGCTTTTGTAGGGTCTCCCAACAACTGCTCCACCTCGGAAGGACGGAAATATTGTGGATTCACGCCTACTAATACCTTATTTGTCTTTGTGCATATACCTTTTTCATTAATACCCGTTCCTTCCCAGCGTAAATTGATACCTGCTTCTGCAAATGCCAATGAGCAGAACTCACGCACACTATGCATTTCACCCGTAGCAATCACAAAATCCTCGGGGGTGTCATGTTGCAACATTAACCACATACACTCTACATAATCGCGGGCATAGCCCCAATCACGTTTCGCATCCATATTACCCATATACAATTTATCTTGTAGTCCTTGCGCAATACGCGCTGCCGCCAATGTTATCTTGCGCGTCACAAAAGTTTCTCCTCGGCGCTCACTCTCATGATTAAACAGAATACCATTCACAGCAAACATACCATAAGATTCTCTATAATTCTTCGTTATCCAATAACCATATAATTTTGCTACACCATACGGACTGCGTGGATAAAAAGGCGTAGTCTCTTTTTGAGGAACCTCTTGCACCAACCCAAATAACTCTGAGGTAGAGGCTTGGTAGATACGTGTTTTCTTTTCCATACCCAATATTCTCACCGCTTCTAGGAGGCGCAAAGTACCCACACCGTCTGTTTCAGCAGTATATTCGGGCACATCAAAACTAACTTTTACATGGCTCTGTGCGGCAAGGTTGTATATCTCGTCGGGTTGAATAGTCTGTATTATCCTGATTATTGAACTTGAGTCAGTCATATCACCATAGTGTAGATTTATGGCACGTTCCTTTTTCATGTCACGCACCCACTCTTCCAAATACAGATGTTCTATCCGACCAGTGTTGAACGACGACGAACGACGCATCAACCCGTGCACTTCATAGTTTTTCTCAATTAATAGTTCCGCCAAAAAAGAACCGTCTTGTCCAGTTATACCAGTTATTAGGGCTACTTTTCTCATGATTTTTTTATTTTATTATAGCAAAAAAGTCTATTTTTTCACATGTTATAAGTAAAACACCCGAGTCCTGCTACTTGTTCGTTACTTCTTCTCCTAAATTTACACTCTAAACATACAAGAAATTTCCAATGAAGATAAAAAACCAATTGGTTATTCTTTTGCACTCATTAGTGATTATTCTTCGAATCCGCATTCACATTGTGATTCACAATTAATTATCTGCATGTGGGAGTAATAATACTTCTGTCTAAACACTTGTAAGAGGATTTTTTTGAAGTATATAGACAAGTTGAAAATTGAACCAATAGCGGAATATTCCAAGGCATTTCATGCATTAACTCAGTGACAACAGCGTTAATGACTATTATTATTCAATCTGATAAATCTACGGTTTGACCAGTTAATAGGCGCATATATAATACCTCGTACAATTCATTACAAATAGCAATTAGCCTACAAAACAGACAACACTATTTAGGAAAGCTCAGGATTAATTCATTAATAATTTATTTCTAACAACTAATTCTCGGTAGCATTATCAATCACCTTCTTCACATGATTCTCATCCGTTCTATCACATATCAACAATACATCTTCTGTGTCTACTACCAATAAATCTTTTAACCCATCAACTACTACCCGTTTATTGGCATTCAACTGTTTCACAAAACAGTTTGTAGTGTCAGTAGCCAATATATCACTGCCCGACAGCACATTATCTCGGTCGTCTTTCGTGCTTTGCTCATAAAGAGATGTCCATGTACCCAAGTCGCTCCAGCCAAAATCAGCACTTCTCACATACACATTATTCGCTTTCTCCATTATACCATAGTCTATCGAAATACTCTCGCTACGCAAATACACTTCATTCACATTCTTCTGTTCATCTTGTGTATAGTAAAATTGTTCGGCCGATTGAAACAGTTCTGAGACTGTTGGTAAATGTTTTTGCAGTGCAGCATCAATAGCCTTTACCGACCATACAAACATTCCCGAATTCCATCGATAATTACCATCTTCTATAAATTGTACAGCAGTATCATAGTTAGGTTTTTCTTTAAACTCTGTTACCTTGCTAATCGTATCTTCCGTATCGGCCACCTCTATATATCCATACCCTGTGGAAGGGAACGATGGTGTTATTCCAATGGTCAACAGATGATTGTTCTCCTCGGCATAACTTAAGCCTTGCTGCATAACATCAGCAAAAGTAGCTATATCCAATATCAAGTGATCGGCTGGTGTAACCACCATCACCGCATTGGGATTTTTCTTTTTAAGCTTATAGGCAGCATATGCCAAGCAAGGTGCTGTGTTACGTCGTGCAGGTTCTAGCAACACTTGTTCTTCGGTCAATTGAGGTAGTTGCTCCAACACCAAGTCTTTATACACTTCGCCCGTTACAACCAAAAAATTTTCTTTGGGAATAAACGATGCAAATCTCTCGAATGTCATTTGTATAAATGTTTTGCCTACACCCAGTATATCCACAAACTGTTTAGGCTTTTCTGTTCTGCTTAGTGGCCAAAATCGACTTCCAATGCCTCCGGCCATAATTACACAATAGTGATTTTTATTCATTTTTTTATCTCGTTTTTAATATGTTAATCAAATAAATATTGCAAGAAGATCTGCACACTTCAGCACGAACTCCCTTTGCCATCCCCTAAGTGGTTAGTAGTTCAAAGATAAGAAAATAATACTAGAAATATCTAAAATTGTGATGAGTAAACAATGTTGAGAGATGGCAGACAATTTTTTCTTACTATTATCTGACATGCATCGACCTGCCTTTTCACACCCTAAAGTGATGTGCGATTAATTTATTAAAACCACATATAAAAGGGTGTTCAAAAACTTATTGAACACTTTTCTCAACGCAATCTATTAGTAGAATATACTTATAACCCTAATTCAACATCATAAATTACCTCCTTACGTTTAAACAGATACTCTCCATTTCTAACCGATGCTAACACATCTACTCTTTTGCGGATAGCTTCATAAACAGAAGTTTCATCGAGAACAATAAAGTTAGCTGCTCTTCCTACTTCTAGTCCATAGCTATCTTGTATTTTTAAACAACGAGCTCCGTTGTAAGTAATCAAATCAAAATTTGATGCTACATCTTTTGCCGACATAATTTGCGCTAAGTGAATGCCATTGTCAAGTATATTCATCATATTACCATTACCCATTGGATACCAAGGATCGTTGATGGAGTCTTGTGCAAAGGCAACGTTTATACCATATTCAATTAATTCTTTTACTCTAGTTAGTCCACGACGTTTAGGATAGGAGTCTTGACGACCTTGAAGATAGGCATTTTCTGTAGGACAAGCGATAAAGTTCATCTTGCTCTTTTGGAATAGGTCAAGCATTCTAAAAGCATATGAGTTGTCTGCCGAACCAAACGAACAGGTATGGCTTGCAGTGGTTCTCACACCATAATCCTCCATAAGAACTAGCGCATTTAATAACTCCACAAAGCGCGAGTGTGGATCGTCTGTTTCATCACAGTGAACATCAATTAGCTTGTCGTATTTCAAACCAAGCTTAACTATATCGTGAATCGATTTCTCTCCAAATTCTCTTGCTGGTTCATAATGTGGAATTCCTCCCACAACATCGGCCCCCATTTTAAGCGCTTCTTCCACTAATTCCAATCCACCCTTATAAGTGTACATTCCTTGTTGCGGAAATGCTACAATTTGAATATCTACGATATGTTTTAGGTCTTCTTTCATTTCCAACATAGCTTGCAGCGCCGTTAAATTTGGATCTGTAACATCTATATGTGTGCGGATGTGTTGAACACCTTGCGAAACCTCATCTTTAATTCCCTTTAGAGCAAGTTTCTTCACACTCTCAACTGTCAAAGTTTCTTTGAATTTTGGCCACAACTCAATAGCTTCAAACAGTGTGCCTGAGCCAGCTCCTTCTTTTCCTAGTTCTGACAATGTATACACATAGTCTAAATGTAAATGAGGGTCTACATAAGGAGGCATTACAAGCTTCCCTTGAAGGTCAATCTCCTCTTCGCATTTGGGTAAATTAGTTCCTATCTGAGTAATTTTCCCATTCTCAATCACCATCTCGGTTGATGTATCGTTGCGATATATTTTTGCGTTAAAAAATTTCTTCTTCATTTTTTTTAAGTTTGGATGATTATTATCTATTGTTTTTGGAACCAGATTCAATTTAAGAATATTTGTTGAATAATTATCCTCTATATAATGAAAGATGCTTTAAGAAGCTCCACTAAGTAACCAATACTCCGTTAGTTTTTGTTTTCCTTTGGTATTTCACAAGCATCACACTGTCCCATAATAGTTTTCATAAACACTTCCTTTGTTTGAACACTTATTATATATGGAGTTATACGGATTCACCTCAACTAATCTCCTTACGGTGTAAGGATTGTAAATAAATCCGTGTTCTCATTCAAGTAACGATATGTAAATTTTTTATGTTTTAATTGTTCTTCTAGTTTATTCAAGTCATCTGGATCTTTCAATTCAATTCCTACTACTGCAGGGCCACTGTTACGGTTGTTCTTTTTCGAATATTGGAAATATACAATATCATCACTTGCACTTAGAATATTATTAACAAACTCTTTTAATGCTCCTGGTCGCTGAGGAAATTGCACTAGAAAATAATGTTTCAGTCCTTCGT
>CAZIUT010000116.1:0-6380 GCA_964542545.1 uncultured Dysgonomonadaceae bacterium
ATTTAAACTGAGATAACTTCATATATTATATAGTAAAATTGTTTTTTTATAAATAGTAATCTAGATATTTTTATCGAAAAAATCATCCAATTCGTCAACCTTTAAACACTTCTCCAGTGTTGCATTGCCTACACGTGTTCTCACAAGCGATGTTAAGTGACCACCCGATTGCAAGCTTGTGCCAATGTCTCTTGCCAATGCTCTTATATATGTACCTTTGCTACAAACAATAGATACCGTAATGTAGGGCAAGTCATAATTATCTAAAACTATGTTATCTATAACCAATAATTTGGGTTTTAGTTCAAATTCTACGTTATTTCTAGCCAAATCGTAGGCCCTTTTCCCATTTACTTTGCAAGCCGAAAAGTTCGGGGGTATCTGTTGTATTTCTCCAATAAATTTTTTCAACGTTTTGCGCACCATATCCTCAGTTATATGCTCTACGGGATATTCAGCATCAACCTCCGTTTCCAAATCAAAAGATGGTGTGGTTGCTCCCAGTTTTATGGTAGCCACGTATTCTTTCACACCAGCTTGCAAACGTTCTATTTGTTTTGTTTTCTTACCTGTACAAATAACCATTACTCCTGTGGCCAAGGGGTCTAATGTGCCGGCATGACCAACTTTTAGTTTCTTCAACTTTAGCTTCTCGCGGAGCTTACCACGCACCACCTTCACCAATCGGAACGATGTCCAATTAAGTGGTTTATCTATATTTAGTATTTCGCCTTCTATAAAATCCATTATAACATATTACTTAAATCAACACCACTAAAAATAAGTGCTAGCAATATGCCACCCACTACTATACGGTAATATCCAAAAGCTTTAAAACCATGGCGTGTAAGAAATCCAATAAAAAATTTAATAGCACCCAGTGCCACAATAAACGCTATCACATTACCAATGAGCAGTGTAGTTAAATTGTCTTGCAACATAGCCACTCCAAACGGGTCTAACAAAAGCTTCAACAACTTGTAACCTCCAGCTGCAGCCATAGTAGGCACAGCCAAGAAAAAAGAAAACTCTGCAGCATTCTTACGTGTAAGCTTAGTTGACATTCCTCCCACAATAGTGGCCATCGATCGCGACACACCAGGTATCATAGCAATACATTGCCAAAAACCAATTTGAAGGGCACGCTTCCACCCTATTTCTTGGTTCACTGAGGTTTTTTTAAACCATTTATCAACAAACAGCATAAACACACCACCCACAACTAGCATGATGGCTACCACCAATACACTCTCGAGCAATGCATCAATATAGTCGATAAACAACAACCCAATTATTGCAGCAGGCAAAAAAGCTATCAATAACTTATAGTAAAAATCCCACGACTGAAAAAACCGTTTCCAATACAATACAATCACAGAAAGTATAGCACCAAACTGTATGTTCACCGTAAAAGCTTTTACAAACTCTGTACTCTCAACGCCCAACAAGGCCTGTGTTATTATCATATGTCCAGTTGATGAAACAGGCAAAAACTCAGTTAAGCCCTCAACAATGGATATAATAATTGTCTCTAATAAATTCATTTAGAATAAGATAAAAGATGGAATATAAAAAACTATAGAATATAGAATGGCTATATCTATCTAAGACAACAAGAAATGTTCTTTTAGATTTTATCCTTTTTGCCTCTCTTGCGCATTTTATCAGGAAACAAAATGCCAACAATCATTACTAAGAAACCAATAAGTGTTACCATTGGAGCTACCTTTATGCGACGTGCACTAAATATATCGGGTTCAAATCCGCCCTCCATCGTAGTGCCAGGTCCTGTCATTAGCAGAAACCCTACAACAATTATAAGTACAGCAACCCCAATTATAATAAAGTTTATTTTGCTCAACGCAAAATTATTTGGCGATATATCAGGTTCTCTATTAGTTTGTTTTTTTACAGACATTTTCAAAGCGTAGTTTTCGTTTATATAGTTAGATATAGTACAAATGATTAGATTTCATTCGTAAATAATGATTCACAGCAAATATGGTGGAAATATAAGTAATGGCAACCCCCAACACAAACACCGATACAAATACATATATCAAATCGTTTGTTTGCAATATGCTACGCAAATCGGCATACTGCTTGCTCAAGTAGTAAAGCAACCCCATTATAAGCACATTGGCTAGTAATGCGGCAAACACACCATCTACTATGTTTCTTATTATAAAAGGCTTTCTTATAAAACCATTAGTTGCGCCCACCAGTCGCATTGTGTTTATAATAAATCGTTTTGAATAAATACTCAATCTAATGGTATTTCTAATCAATGTGAACGATATAAAAAGCAATACCACCGATAGCGCCAGCAATATGGTACTTATCTTCGTCAAATTATCGTTTACCAAATCAAGCGCTTCTTGCCTATACAGCAAGTCTTCTACATTGGTTTGAGCCTTTATCTGTTTCGACACAAAAGTCAAACTATCTGAATTGGCGTAGTTTGAGTGCAAATATATTTCTATACAATCTGTAGCAGGGTTAAATCCCAATAGCTCTTCGGGGTCTTCGCCCAAATCCTCTATCAACTGTTCCTTGGCTTGTTCTTTACTTATAAATAGCGACGATTTCACAAAAGGCATTGCATCCAATTGTTTCCTCAAAGTAGATATCTGATTTTCGCTTACATTTTCGCTTAGCATCACACTAAAGCTCATATTCTCTTTCATGTAAGAAGATATGCCCTTGCCCATAAAAAAGGTGAGCACAGTGAGCCCCATTAACAGTAACACCAAAGTAACACTTACAATGGATGTTATTTTGGCGTTGATGATAGTTAATCTGTTTATCTTATGCTTTTTAGCCATTCGAATAGATTGTATAAAAAAACACTTTTACTGCAAAAACATAGTTTTTCGTAATTTAATCTGCAAAGTAACAAAAATAATGCTCAATAGCACAATAATTTAATAATAATTGTGTGATTAGATTTAAATCGATAACTCAATTATCCAGCTTTCTGTGCTAAATAGCCTAAACAGAGGAGTTATCCCATATTACTCATGCTTTTAGATATGCTTCGATGTTTTTATTAAAACTGAAAACTCCCCGTCACTTCACATCCTTTATATATATCAAAGCTATAAGCTTTGATTACATTACAGTACGAAACACACACCTATTCCACAAAATTGTCCGTTTCATACTCCTCAATCATCAGCTCTATAAATTTATTTATCTCCGCCTTTGCTTTGCCGTTTTTAACAGCTTTCCAAAAATCAGGACTATTATCAATATTCCTATACATATATTTATGAGCAGGCCACCATTCACTAAACTGGAAACTTCCTTTCATATTATCGTTTAGATGATTCAACACTCCATAAAACATACTCTTATTTGTTTCCCGCTTATCTTGTGTCATTCCGTAGAATAAATGCCCATCTTCATAGGCATAACTAAAATAGTGGTGCTGCCATTTCTTTGGTTTCAACCACACCCTATCACTCTCATGCTTTATGTCTAACTTCAGTTTTCTTGCCAAATCTTCTACTTGCAATTTAAACTGCTCTTTCAGTTTTCTCTTCACATCTGGCAATGAACTCGCAACCAAGAAAGAAATATCCAAATTTCTCTGACTCTTTCCTATTAAATCTACGATAGCTTTTTTTGCTTCTAAATCTTTTTCGCCCATATATCTTTCTCTCATTGTTTTTTCAAAATCCTTCAAAAACGATTTCACCCTCACACTTTCTGTTATTGCTTCAAACTCGGCAATACAATCAATCAAATGCTCCTCATAAGTGAGATGTTTAAACTTCTTGCTTCGTGCAAGTTCGTGCCGCTCCTCTCTGCTCAAACTCTTAGGCGGAACAGCTTTGCCCTTAGGAGTTAAGTAAATAAGACAATAGTCGTCGCTTGTTCTGTTCGATAGATACTTACTATAATGCTCCAGCTCGCCCTGTTGCTCTTGCGCACTCATGCGTATTCTGTTTTCTATACCTATTGCCAATTCAAACGAGTTCTTATATATTACTATATCTATTCCTTTTCCCTCGTGAGTGTGGAGTCCGCATTTCACCTCTATTTTGTCTCTCCTATTATAAGTAAAAAAATCAAGACCAAACTTTTTAATAAAATGTCTTAAATACCTATCGCCCTGCTCGTGACTCTCGTTCGGATTCAGAAAAAAAGCCAATATCTGCGATGTCTTATCCTCGTCGACCCACCAAAAGTCTATTGGATTGAACCAGGGAGCGTTCTTTCTTCCATACCTCTTTCGCCCCTCCTCAATCTTCTCTATTTTGCTCTGGGCATGCGTATAGAATTTTTCTAAGTTTATATTAATTTTTTGCTTCTGTTTCTTACCCATAATCTGTTTTTATTCTACTTATTGTTGACGCAACTGCTTATCTGTGTCTGTCTATCTTAATTTTTATCTACTTCTCCTTTGTTGCACTTACAATAAATAGTATTGTTATGCCTACAATATCGTGATAAATTTTTAAAATACAACAAAACTTTCATAAACAATGGTTGCTAGCCGCAACAATCTAGCTTATCTCTGCAAGCAATTTCATTCCTAAAACCCGTCTTCTATTGGTGTTGTAGCATTATTTGGTATTTTCGATCGCTCATCAACTGTTTTACGACTCTCTGCAATGTACTTTCCTAACTCGTTCGACCACCAGTTTTGCTCAAAGAAAGTATCTTTATACTCAATTCGCATTTTTATAATACCATGATTTTTTATCCCATCCAACACCTTAGCATCAACATCAAAAAGTGCAGAGTAATAATCAACCTTTTTATTTATACTCAACCCAGTGTGTTTACCACCAAGAATAGTAAGGTCCTTAGGCATATTCACTTTCTCTACAGACACAAAAGAGGCTGTTAGCTTCACTGTCTCATTATTTCCAAGTTTAAGCAACAATATATCGTTTTCTTGCATTTTCCATGTAGAGCCCACACCTAAAGCGTATTCTTTTGACCTTAAAAGCAAATTTAAAATCATATAAAATTTATAAGAAGCATCGCCTATTTCCATTTCCACAGGTTCTGTTACAATTTTACGAACACCATTTTGCCCTATCAAATCGCTATCTATTTTCACTGTAGTTTTCACATTAGTTTTCATAGTAGAACAACTATAGCTAAGCAGTATAGCAAGTACAATAACAACAGGTATTTTAATTTTATTCATTTCTCTTTTTTTTATATTTACTATCTACAAATTTTTTCTTTACAAGCTTATCATTTCTTTATCTGCTAATGCGTATATGACTTCCACTTTTCATATTTCTGTAAATCACTATGAATTTGCTTTAGCACCAATCCAATAACAAATACATCATCAATAAGTCCGATACCCAATAAGAAATCAGGAATAAAATCTATTGGCGACAAAAAATATAATATCCCACCCACAGCCGCTACAATAGAACCAAAAGGTATTCCTTTATAAGCTCCCGAAACATAATCCTTAACAAGTGAAAGTAGCAATTTTAGATCGTGAAACACCTCCGACATTGCCCCTTTATTATTTACAGCTTTGTCAAATGCACGCTTCAATGTCTCTTTCGTTTTCTCTACATTATATAAGAGTTTTGTTGCTTTATTTCTAAATTGTTCAAGTAAATAATGCATCTTCTCTTCGTCTAAATCAGAAAATCTATTACTCATAATATATACCCTTTCTTTTAGTTTCTCACACCCTATACTACTATTTACAACAACTCACATAGATATTAGAACCAACGCTTGGCTTTATTCATTTTATATTCATATGGTAGTCGTCAAGCACTAAACATATATATTACAATAAAAGTTCCACAATAAGCAGAATGTTACATTGCGCCAACAGTAATAATTGCATCAATATTGTAGATTGTTGTTGACACCTCCCTCCCATCTCACTATTTCTGTTTTGATGCCCATTTACGTAATGCAAATTTCAACAAGTGCTAAACTTTCATCAATTGATTCTTAATTACCTCCAAAAGTTATATCTTTGATTGTTGAAAGAACAAAAAGCTTACAATCTAAGAATAATAAAATGGCCAAAGAGAAAAAAAAGAAAACCTTAAGGAGAACATTAATCGAATACGGAATTATTGCCGCAGTGGCCTTAACACTCTATGCAACAGGATTGCATACAGAGGTTATCGGATTTATGCAACGCGGACTTCTCGCTACCGGTTTATTAACACCAAAGATAGAAAACAAGCATCAAGATAAAGCTGAAAATGAAATAGCCGCAACCTCCATTCCTGCAGATTTCAATCTCAACCTGAAGGATGAAAATGGAAACACCCTCTCTTTAGAAGAATTTAAAGGCAAACCAATTTTTATGAATATGTGGGCCACATGGTGTCCACCCTGTATTGCCGAAATGCCCAACATAAACAAACTATACAAAG
>CAZIUT010000117.1:0-6376 GCA_964542545.1 uncultured Dysgonomonadaceae bacterium
TGAATATGGAGTCGGGTCATGGTGGAGCTACTGGTAGATATAGTAGAATAAAAGATGTTGCTTTTGAATTTGCATTTATCTTGAATAGAGTAGGGATAAGTGAATGATAATTGAATGTTGACAATAAAAAAGGAGCAGATGATTACAAATCATCTGCTCCTTTTTTATTGTAGTATAATCTTTAAGCTTTTACAAGCTACTGATTGATTATAATTGTTTTACTCTAATGTTTTTGAACTTCACTACCGATCCATGACCTAAAAAGCCAATGTGTCCGCTTTTGTTCAGCAATCCTGGATGATTTTTCCCATCCATTGTTTCTGTGCCATCTTTAGAAGCTTCTCTAATGTTACCATCCAGAATAGTTGTGCCATTAAGAATTATTTTAATGTTGTCGCCATCTGCTATTACCTCTTGATAGTTCCACTCGCCCAGTGGTTTCAAGTAACCTCTTTTGGCCGGTATCACACCATATACAGATCCGTGATATTGATATTCTTTCAAGTTCTTGTATACCACAGCATCGTTGTCAAGTATTTGAAGCTCCATGCCCACATAGGCAGCGTCTCCTTCCATAGGTGTGCGAATGCCCAAGCCATTGTTGGCACCTTCTGTCAGTTGAAACTCAAAACGAAATAAAAAATTGTCATATTCTTTTTTTGTGAATAAGTTACCACCATGGCTTTCGCTAGGATAGATAACCAAATTACCATTCTCGATTATGTAATCTCTTGTATTCCCTGTCCAGTTGTGCATGTTAGTTCCATCGAAAAGGACTTCAAAGTTTTCTTTTTTCTCTTCTTCAGATAAAACAAAAGGTTTGGTGCGCTCAAGTTCTTTTATGTATATATCGCGATAAGCTACCTCGCTACCATGTGCCTGAAGCTCTATTTGTTCTATTGGGAAGATGGGTTGACTTCTGTCCCAATAGTTTTCTAGTATCACGTTGTCAACAACCACTTCACCATTTAGATGAACTGTTACACGGTCGCCAATCATTTTTATATAAAATGTATTCCATTCTCCCAGTTTTAAGTCTGCAACTTTAAGTGGGTCAGCTTCGTGTGTTTTATTGTTATACAAACCACCCGACCCAACTTGTGCTCCAACATTTGTGCGAGAGATGTCCCATATTTGCACTTGAGGTGTGCCTCTTAAGTAAATACCTGCATCTGGCTCTTCTCCGGGATAGAGTTTCCAATCTATAAGCATTTCAAAATCGCCATAATCTTTCTCAGTACAAAGGTTATCTCCTTTGCCTGTAAAGAAAATATTGCCATCTTTCACAATCCAGTTTTCCAATGCTTCTTTGTCAGCTTTTGCTTGGGCAGTAGCCAATTCTTTTGCGCTCATCTTGCTACGCGTGATAGGGTTGCCCACTAATCCTTTCCAACCAGCGAGGTCTTTTCCGTTAAAAATTTGCTCGTAACCACCTTCGCTTGGATAATCATTTAAGTATTTATTAACTGCTGCAATCAAATATCCAGCATCTGGAACGTCTAAAGCAATTTTCACTTTTTCAAGAATAGCGGTAGTTTTAGTACCTGCATATTTTGGATTCATTGCAATGGTCATTGCTGCTTCTGCTGCTTTAGCGCCTACAACAGGCTCATTCATATATTTCTCCAACAATAGCATTGACTGATACATATTGGTCTTGCCCAAAAGATTAATTGCTTGAATTTTTTGTTTGTCAGATGTTGCCATCTCAAGTGCTTCACGTAAGAACAAATATTTAACAGCTTCTGTTTGGTCTGATTTTGCAGTAGTATTGATTATAGCATCAATGGCATCACTCTTTTCTTTATTGTCTTTGCTATTGCGTGCAATATCGAGTAACGGATAAATTACATCAAAAGATTTCCACGAAGTTAATGCTTGAAATGCAGCATTTTTTTGCTCGTTGTTTGTTGCATAGTTATAATCTACTATCAGCTGATCCATAGCTTCTTGCGTTCCAGTGTAAGCCATAGCAGGATAGTACAGATGACTTTTAGCACTCGGATTGCTTGTTTGTTTTAATATTATAGTCATTTGCTCATCAGCCGGAAGATTTGATAAAGATGCATTGATTGCATCCTGCAAAGCAGGTACAAAATCAGTTTCAGGTTTTTCAAGCAATACAAACATGTCGTTTAAATTGTCTTCCGTCGAAACATATTTCAAAGTTTTGGCTGCCTCTGCTTTAACTGTTTCATTGTCAGTAAATAATTGATTGTATACCAAATTGTATTGGCTATCCATTTTACGAGCGGCAATTAATTGAAGTATTGCAATTTTACCTTGCTCACTGCTATCATTAAATACAGATGCTAAAACATACGACATATCACCGTCGTATTTAGTGAGGGCCTCTTGTGCCAATGCAACTGTCTCTTTATTATCACTTTTAAGTAATCCAACCAACAAGAGCATTGCATCTTCATTGCCAATTTTAGCTAAAGAGCGAATTGCGGCAGTTTTTAAAAGAAGATTGCTAGAAGCTGTGAATTTTGATATCTCTAGCACAGCTTTCTCCATTTTCTGATTTCCTAACCAATAAATAATAGGAGTTTGAGTTTCAGGAGAAGATGAATGTAAGCTTTTAAGCAGAGTTGTGTATTCTTTATCACTCAATTTGTTTTGGTGCAAACGTAATGTGCTAGCGATTAAAGCAGGATTGCCATCTTTTAGTGCATATTCTATCAACTTCATTTTGTTTTCTGCAGGAATGCTCATTAAAATATCTATTGCTGCAATTTGCAGGTCTGTTTGCTTTTGCTTTGCTGCAGTTTTAAGTATTTCGTGAGCTTCTTTTTGTACACTTTTGGTGTCAGAGTTTTTTAAAGTGCGCAATAATGTTAGATAAGAAGCTGTGGTGCTTTCCTTGCTATAAGCAAACTTTTCATTTTTAGCTGCATTCTTTAAAGTCTTTAATGAAGCGCTTGTACCTAAA
Organism: uncultured Dysgonomonadaceae bacterium; assembly: GCA_964542545.1. Lineage (GTDB taxonomy): Bacteria > Bacteroidota > Bacteroidia > Bacteroidales > Dysgonomonadaceae > UBA2632. The sequence goes on from CAZIUT010000117.1 coordinate 2,936, forward strand.
GTGCTTAATGCTTTCTGAACTGTTTTTTTATAATTGAGCGATTTAGCTTCTTTTAAAAGTTCTTGCAACAAGCCTTCAATGTTCTTATTGTCGGTTTGTGCTATAGCATTCACCAATTGAATTTTAATTTCTTCTGATGTTGCATTTCTTAAGGCTTCTACTATTGCATCATTTGCTTTCGCAGAACGCATTGTAACCAATGCCTGAGAAGCAGGCCCAGCAAATCTCTCGCTTGTTAAGAAAGAAGCCAACACATCAATGTTCTCTTCTCCACCAATCATTTCTAACTGACGAATAATAAAAGCTTTTGTCTCTTCGTGAAACTCCATCTCCAATGCTTTTGCATAAGTATTTGCAGTTTCTCGTCGCTTTGCTTTGTCCTTTGCCACAAAGTTGGTCCATCCACTTATAGCGAAATCTGTTTTTTCATTGCTCTTTGGCCCCGGCTCATTCATGGAGCTTATTAGCATCATCAGACCCTCTTCTCCTGTTCCTGTTAAATCAGCCATAACTTGGTTGTACTGTTTGCTAGTTTTGGCTGGAAGTTGAGATAACACATCTGCCACAATTGTTGTAACAGTTCTGTTTTTTGGTGTTTGAGCTGATAGGCCGCCAAAAGCAAATAGGCAGACTAACAATAGCGCTATATATTTATTTGTTTTTTTCATTTTAGTGTAATTTTTTTATGGGTTAAATGCTCCATGGTGAGCGCATGGGTTGATTGAGCAATCTATTTGCCTCAGTGTCATTAATAAACACTTCGTTTACGGGATCGTATTCCAATGTTCTGTTCAATCTAAGTGCAATTGCACCCATATTGACAATAGTACAAGATCTATGTCCGTTCAGCTCGTTCAGTGCATATTTTTGACGTGAATGAATGCTTTCAATGAAATCGGTGTTTTGAGCAGCAGGCTCAGGAAAGTCAGCCAATTTCTTCTCCCAATTAGGAATATCGCACACAAAGTTTTTATATACATTCCCTTTAGGGCCTGCAATATAAGGAGTATCGGGCTTGCCATAATCTCCGCCCCAAAGTACTATTTGACAACCATCATCAAAAGTATATGTAATGCTATTCCAAGTACCCACTGCATCGGGGTGTTGTTGAGGTGCATCTACTTCAACTTTTACAGGACTTGTATTGTCTTTATTTAAAATATATTGTACAGGGTCTATATAATGTTGACCCATATCGCCAAGACCTCCACCATCATAATCCCAATATCCTCGGAATGTGTTATGTACACGGTGAGAGTTGTATGGCTTGTATGGTGCAGGGCCCAACCACATATCGTAGTCTAACTCTGCGGGAACTGGTTGAGGTTCTAGATGATTTTTGCCTACCCAAAAGAATTTCCAGTCAAATCCGGTATGTTTGCTAATAGTCACTTTTAATGGCCAGCCGAGCATGCCACTATCAACCAGTTTCTTTAATGGTTTTACGGGTGTGCCCAATCCATAAAATTGATCTTTAAATCTGAACCAAGTATTCAAACGAAAAATATTGCCATGTTGCTGAATTGCCTCAATCACTCGTTTGCTTTCGCCAATTGTGCGCGTCATTGGCTTTTCGCAGAAAATATCCTTGCCTGCTTTAGCTGCTTCTACTGACATAATTCCATGCCAATGGGGTGGAGTAGCAATGTGAACAATGTCAACATTTTTATCTAGGATGAGATCTCTGAAATCGTGATACAGATTAATCTTATCTTTCACCATTCCAGCGGCTTTAGAAAGATGATTTTTATCTACATCGCACATAGCCACTACTCGGGTGTTATCATAAGGAATATGGTTTCTACCCATATTGCCAACACCAATGATGCCTTTGGTAAGCTGGTCACTTGGAGCTATAAATCCTTTTCCTAAAACATTGCGAGGAAGAATTGTGAGTAACCCCAATCCCCCTAAAGATTTTAAAAACTGTCTTCTGGTTTTCATATTTAATATTTATATTTATTGATATGTCAATTTGTTGAATTCAAATTTGCATTAAAATTACTGTTTAAATGTGAGAAATAAAAATTATGGAGTATAGAATGTCTCTTTAGCATTTAATTTTGTTAGTGATTACTGATTTTATAGTTATCTTTCTGCAATTTCAGCTAATCAGAAATGTTGTTTATTGCTTTAATTCAAATTTTGAGTAAATAGCTTTATGATCTGTAGGCCAAATACCATGTGGCAAGATGAATTTGTCTTTCGATTGCTCTTCTTCTCTTTTAGAGCGAACAATAGATGATGAAGGACCCACAATTATTACATCTTTCAGAGTAATGTTTTGATTTGGATAGTAGTATATAAAGTCTATTCTTTCTCTTTCGTCAACCCCGTTGTGATTCCACAAGTTTTTTGTCTCTTCTTGCCAATCTAAATGTGATTGTTCGTTCAAGTCTCCACCTAATATAACGATGTGTCCTTTTTGTATTTCAGTTTTTGCATCAATTATAAATTTTTCTATTGCTTCCAATCGTTTAGATTTCCGATTAGCTGTCAAAATAGAGTCAGAATTTGTTATTGGCTCTTCCATCTTCTGCCAAGTCTCTCCACTATAACCGCGAGGCAGATAACAAGCATAGTGTTTATAATCTAAATGAGCTGAATACAAAGCAACTGTATTATTCTCTATTTCTACTATAGCTTTTAAAATAGATCCTTGGTCATTTATATAGGGATAGATTACTGTTTGCTCTGTGATAGGATATTTAGAAATTATTCCTGTGCTTTCACTAGACTCACCATAATAGGTAGCACCTTTTTTCTCTAGTTCTGTAATTAAGTGATCTATAAAATCTACATTGTTGTAATTTCTTAATTCACTGAAAGTAACCATATCTGGATTTGCATGAATAATATTATCCACTATTGCATCAAAGCCATTCTCTACAGAGGCACCTTCTCCCCAAATGTTGAATTGCAATACCGTAATTTCTTTTTCAGGTGAAGTACATGAAATCAATAGTATAGCTAGATAAAAAATAAGAACTTTAATTTTTTTAATCATATTCTTTTTTGTAAAAATAAGAAATGCTCAGTGTTTGGTTTTAATATTCATAAAAACAAACCCTAAGCACTTCTCATTATAATTGCTTAAAAGTTATTTAAGTAACCACATTACTTCATTTGGAGTGTCTGATCCTCCAAATTGTCGTTGTACTGCTTCTTCTACATTTTCTTTATTCTGAGAATATTCAGATGCGGGATACATCCACCGGAACGGCAACTCTGTTTTCACTTCATTCATATTTGTCTCAGGGTCAATTGGGATATTCGGAAGTCCAGTACTACGATAATCAAAATATGAGTTGTAGGGCAAATGGGGAAAAGCAGCTATGTTCTCTTGTGTCATTATTAGCTTTAAGACCTTTGTAATATTATTTACTCGATGAGTTGTTACCGTTATTTTTATGAGGCAGCATATCTGATCTCTTCATGTTC
>CAZIUT010000118.1:0-6372 GCA_964542545.1 uncultured Dysgonomonadaceae bacterium
ACCGATTCGGAAATCGGCCTTTACTTTGTTCTTTACTTTGCAAAGTAAAGAACAAAGTAAAGGCATTGTATAAGGGTTGAGCAAATTCCTCACTGCGTATGCCAATGACATAATTCTATAATAGCCTATTAAATAGGTGTATATGCATATTAACAGGTCTCATCTACGAAGCTCCAGATGATGTTCTGTGAGACACGTACAACAGACAGGACGCTCTTTCAGAGCTAAAAAGCTTTATACATAGTTATTTTGAAATGCAAAACCATCAAGCTTTTAAAAGCAAATTCCAAGGAATAAATTATAGAAAACTCTATTAATACACAACAGTTTAGCGCATCGTAGATGCAGCACTGACTGTAGTAAACCCGTATCCACCACACTACCTCAAGCATCGTAGATGCTGTCTGTAAATAAATAAAAGACTATCTTTTTATTAATATAGCAATTTGCAAATACTTAACTTATCTAATAAAATATTATTTCCTTCTTTTTGCCCAATAACAAAATGGATGGGGTCTCGGAATGACAGCAGGTTTTCACCGCACTCCTAATACCAAATCTGATAAAAGCTAATGCCTAAAGCCTATCAGCTATTTTCACCTAGTTCCTAGTCCCATTAACCATTAACAATTCACTTTTAATCATTAATTTCCTTTATCCGTGATTATCAGTCGCATCAGTGTCATCTGTGTTCTATTCTTTTTGTCTTCGCACGAGCGGATTGTTTAACAATTGAACAGATTCACTGCGTATCGGATTGACAGAGGGATTTACCCGCCTATTTCCTATTCCCCAGTCCCTATTTCCTAACCCGTTAAACATTAACCAATTTACTATTTAAAAACCGCCTTTAATTAATTCATTTTCACTTGCTTCTCTCATAATATATGTCTATTTTTATGAGTAGAAGTTACAAGTGTTTAATCTATAAATAACATGTCATGAAATTAGAAGGAAAAGTTGCTATAGTAACCGGAGCAAGTGCTGGTATAGGCAGGGCAATAGCAACGTTGTTTGCTGAAGAAGGAGCAGTAGTATATGCAGTAGCACGCAGACTAAAACGCCTGAAAGAACTGCAGGAAGCCACAAAAGATTGTGCTGGAAAGGTTATCCCCTATGCGGCCGACCTTAGAAACAGGGCGCAAGCAGAGCACATTATCGACCTTGCCTGCAAAGATCAGGGCAAGCTTGATGTTTTGGTGAACAACGCTGGTGTGATGGACGATTTTAGCCCTATTGGCGAAGTATCTGATGAGATGATGCAAAGCTTAACAGACATAAATGTGATGGCTCCCTTCTATAGTACCCGCAAAGCGGTAAATTGCTTTCTGAAACTAGGTGGAGGCAATATCATCAATGTTAGTTCCATTGGCGGACTCCATGGTGCAAGGGCAGGTGTAGCATACACTATGTCGAAGCATGCCATAATAGGATTAACCAAGAACACAGGGTTTATGTATGCAAAAAAGAATATCCGGTGCAATGCTATATGTCCAGGAGGTGTAGATACGGAGGTAGGTATGGGCAAGTATATGAAAGATCTCAATCAAACAGGTGTCAATACAATAATGCCTAGTACATGTGGCAATCCGCGCAGTGGGAAAAGTGAAGAGATTGCTACCATCGCGCTGTTTTTAGCTACCGATGCTTCTAGCTTTATAAATGGTCAGAGCATAGTGGCAGATAGTGGGTGGACAGCTTTTTAATGCGCAAATGTTTCAGTAGCACAATTTGTGCAGAAGCAAAGGAGATAAGTATTAAGAGGAGAGAACTACTTTTAATTTTTATATCTTAATTCTTAATTCAAAACCTTGTTTCATGGTTCAATAATTTTGATTATTTTTGTAACTAACAAAAAAGCGACTTTATGAATAAAAAAAATAGAGCGGCCATTGTTGGCTACGGTAATATAGGGAGATATGTGATAGATACTTTAAAGCATGCCTCAGATTTTGAAATAGCTGGAGTAGTACGTCGTAATATTGACGAGATACCTGTTGAGTTGAAAGATTATGAAGTTGTGGAGTCGATATCTAAACTCACAGATGTGGATGTTGCTATATTGTGTTTGCCAAGTAGATTGTTGGAATCTGCTGCAAAAGAGATATTAGAAATGGGCATCAATACGGTGGATAGTTTTGATATTCACTCAAGTATTGTAGCACTTAGGGCATCGTTGGATGATGTAGCAAAAAAGCATGAAGCTGTATCTATTGTATCGGCAGGATGGGATCCTGGTAGCAACTCTGTAGTACGAACACTGCTGCAAGCGATGTCGCCAAGCGGTATTACTTACACCAATTTTGGGCCAGGTATGAGTATGGGGCACTCGGTGGCAGTAAAAGCTATTGAAGGGGTAAAGGATGCACTGTCTATTACTATTCCTACAGGTACTGGTATTCATCGCCGCATGGTGTATATTGAGTTGGAAGATGGTTTTAAGCTAAATAATGTAGCTGAAGCTATAAAAAGTGACGCTTATTTTGTAAATGATGAAACGCATGTGTTTGAGGTAGACAATGTAAATTTGTTGAAAGATATGGGACATGGTGTAGCTATGGAGCGCAAAGGATCATCGGGGAGCACACAAAATCAATTGTTCTCGTTTGGTATGCGTATAAACAATCCAGCACTTACAGCTCAAATGTTGGTTAATGCTGCTCGAGCATCATTTAAACAGCAACCTGGAGCATATACACTTATCGAGGTTCCAGTTGTAGATTTATTACTTGACAATAAAGATGAGTGGATTGAGAAATTGGTCTAAATCCTAAAAAATTAACTATCTTTGTTTTTACAAATAAATAAAAAAACAGCATATGCTAATGTACATTACTTGGGACGTTGACCCCGAATTATTCACAATATTAGGAAGAGAAATCAGATGGTATGGCCTGTTTTGGGTTATTGGGCTCATTGTAGCCGTAGTTATTGTTCAGAAAATATTTGAAAAAGAAAAACTCCCAGAAAAGTGGTTCGACTCATTGTTTGTATATATGATGCTGGGTATTATTATAGGTGCACGGTTGGGGCATTGTCTGTTTTACGAACCTGGACACTATTTGGCCAATCCATTAGATATTCTTAAAATATGGGAAGGCGGATTGGCTAGTCATGGTGGTGTAATAGGTATTATTATTGCAGTATGGCTTTACTCAAAAAAAGTTACCAAAAAGAGCATGATTTGGACTTTCGATAGAGTAATAGTTCCTACTGGTTTTACAGCAGCTGCTATTAGGATAGGCAACTTGATGAACCATGAGATTTATGGCGATGTCACATCGCAACCATGGGGATTCCGTTTTATTGAAAACATTGGCGCTTGGAAAGCTGGTGTTGCAGATCCTATTTTTTCTGCTCCTTCTCACCCAACACAGATTTATGAAGCCTTGATCTATCTATTTGTTTTTGCCATAACTATGTATCTATATTGGAGAACCGATGCTAAGAAGAAGCAAGGTTTGCTGATAGGTATAGCTATGATTATAATTTTTGCTTCCAGGTTTTTTATTGAATACATAAAGCATGTGCAAGTAGACTCCGAAGAGATTATGCGTCAAAACACAGGACTTATTCTTGGGCAGTGGCTAAGTATTCCTTTTGTAATTTGGGGTGTATGGTTGGTCTGGAATGCATTTAGGAAAAACAATCTCAAAGAAGAGCAGATAGAAAAGAAAGAGAAAGAAGAAGAGATTGATTCTAATTTTATTAGAAAATAATAATGTTAACACAAAAAGCTGAGCATAGATAGTTTGGTCTTTTTTTAAATAATATAAATAATATGTATAATCCGGTAGAAATTAACAAAAACCTGTTTTATGTTGGTGTAAACGACAGGTCAACAGAATTGTTTGAAAATTTATGGCCTCTTCCAAAAGGCGTTTCTTACAACTCATATCTTATTCGTGACGAAAAAGTAACTTTAATAGATACTGTTGATATTGCTTTTACAGATATTTTTCTAAAGAAATTGGATATTCTGTTAGGCGATACACCAATAGACTATTTAGTGATAAATCACATGGAGCCTGACCACACTGGTGCATTGCTTTTTCTATTGAATAAATATCCAAATATAGAGTTTGTAGGTAGTACGCGTATAGCAGACATGCTTGAAGGTTTTTATGGGGTTACCAATAATGTAAAGATTGTAAAAGAAGGAGAAGAGCTTAGTATAGGTAAAAACACTTTGAAGTTCTACATGACTCCTATGGTGCATTGGCCAGAAACAATGATGACATATGTGCAAGAGAGCAAAACACTTTTTGCAGGTGATGCCTTTGGAACTTTTGGTACATTGGACGGTGGAGTGATGGACTCGCAACTAAATGTCGATATATATTGGGACGAGATGATACGTTACTATTCAAACATTGTGGGTAAATATGGAAACCCAGTACAAAAGGCATTGCGCAAATTTGCTGATAGAGAGATTGCAACTATCTGTTCTACTCACGGACCTGTATGGACCGAGAAAGAGAATATTGAGAAGGTGATTGCACTATACGACAAATTGAGCAAATATGAGGGTGAAAAAGGTTTGGTTATAGCTTATGGTAGTATGTATGGTAATACTGAACAGTTAGCCGAAGCTATTGCCTCAGAAGCTGCTGCATGTGGTGTAAAGAACATAGTGATGCACAATCTTTCAAAAAGCAACTTGTCATATGTAATTCAAGATGTATTTAAATACAAAGGACTGATTATTGGGTCTCCTACATACAATGCAAAGCTTTTTCCAGCAGTGCAAAACTTGATAGATGAACTAGGAAATAAAAACTTGAAAAACAGACTTTTTGGATACTTTGGTGGGCATACATGGGCTGGCACTTCAGTGAGGTTGCTCGGTAAATTTGCCGATACAATGCAATTTGAAACACTTTGCAACCCTGTTGATATGAAACAGTCTATGAACGAAGATGTGTATGAGAAAGCAAAAGAACTGGGAAGCAATATGGCTAAGAAAGTTCTTTCTGACGATGAGATTGTACCCAATAAAACTACAGAATGTGAGTAGAAATTTATTTCTCAACTACAAGAGGTAATTAGTAAATAACAGAAAAAAATAACTAAACAATAAAAACATGAGATTAATTATTCAACCCAATGCAGATCAATTAGCAAAATGGGCTGCAAATTATGTAGTTTCTAGAATTAATAAGGCTAACCCAACTGCCGATAAACCGTTCAAACTTGCTTTACCAACTGGTTCATCGCCAATTAAGATGTACAAAGAGTTGATTAGAATGCACAAAGATGGATTGGTATCTTTCCAAAACGTGGTTACTTTCAACTTAGATGAGTACATTGGTTTAGATTCAAATCATCCTCAAAGCTACCACCATTTTATGTGGGAAACTTTTTTTAATCATATCGACATAAAGAAAGAGAATGTAAACATTCCTAATGGTGTTGCCGAAGATGTTGAGGCTGAGTGCGCGGCATATGACCAAAAGATTAAAGATGCGGGTGGTATTGATCTGTTTTTAGGTGGAGTGGGTACTGATGGGCACATTGCATTTAATGAGCCAGGTTCTTCATTATCATCACGCACACGTATCAAAACACTTACTACAAAAACAATTATAGCCAACTCTCGTTTCTTTGACGATGATGTAAACTTAGTTCCAAAAACTGCAATAACTGTTGGGGTAGGCACTATTTTAGAGTCTGAAGAGATATTGCTTTTGGTGAATGGAAGCCACAAGGCAAGAGCACTTTACCACGCAGTGGAAGGTTCTGTAAATCAGATGTGGACAGTGAGCGCATTGCAATTGCACCGCAAAGGTATTATAGTTTGTGACTACGATGCTTGTTCTGATTTGAGAGTAGGTACTTATAAGTATTTCTTAGATATTGAGCACGATAACCTAGACCCAGATTCATTGTTGGACTAATATTTAGATAAGTGTTTTCTATAAATAGAGAAAGAGGGTGTCCAATAACGGCATCCTCTTTTTTATATGTCAGACATGCTACTAAGCTTACAGGATGAAAGTTTCTGCACGTGCCGATCCAGAAAGGAAACATGACATTCGACACACTGGAAGACCTTTAGGGCGCAAACCTAAGAAAGAAAAACTAAGCAGATATCAAAAAGAGAAACAGAGAAAAGAATAAGCAGAACGCAATCAAATAGAAGGAAGGTTTGGGCAAGGTAAAGCGGGTTACAACCTAAACAAGATAAAAGCTCGGTTAGAATCAACGCATGAGAGTTGGGTGGTAACCATCGTGTTTGTAATGAATATCCTAAGAGCGATGAAAGATATTTTTTGGCAAAGTTCTAAAAAGCTACTTTTCTTTATGTTTTTATTATTAACCTGAGTTCGATTAATATTTAGGGTGATTTTTATGAAAAAACCATTGTAAAAT